>JAFTFD010000090.1 GCA_017449745.1 Lachnospiraceae bacterium | reverse complement strand
CCATATGTGGGTATGAATGGCGGTCTCAAGTTTGCGGAAGATCAGCCAGAGGCAGTGGATGTCCCCGCTGCACAGGGAGGGTCAAATGAGTATGCCAGATGAAAAATCGACGATATACAGCGAAAAAAATTTTTTGGTTCCGAAAACCTATATCTGCATCGATCTCAAGTCCTACTATGCCTCCGTGGAATGTGTCTATCGCGGACTGGATCCACTGAAGGCAAATCTGCTGGTGGCGGATGAGAGCCGGTCTGACCAGACCATCTGTCTGGCAGTCTCCCCTTCCCTGAAGGCGATGGGCGTTCCATCCCGGCCCCGGCTGTTTGAGGCAAAATGGGCGATCCGCAAGTACGAGCGGGAACATAATACAAAGGTCGAGTACATCACTGCTGTTCCGCGCATGGCGGAATACGAGCGCATCTCCGCCCAGATCTACGGCATCTATCTGCGTTACGTCGCGCCGGAGGATGTCCATGTATATTCCATCGACGAATGTTTCATCGACTGCACCCAGTACCTGCATTTTTATAGGGAAGAGGCACTCCGTGCGAATGTCGATCCGGCCCATGTGATGGCCATGACGATGATCCGGGATGTCCTTGCGACGACCGGCATCACCGCGACCGTCGGTATCGGGACCAATATGTACCTGGCCAAGGTCGCTATGGATATCGTGGCGAAGAAACGGCCGGCAGATAAGGACGGCGTCCGGATCGCAGAACTCAATGAAACTTCGTACAAATACCTGCTGTGGGATCATCAGCCGTTGACCGACTTCTGGCAGATCGGGCCTGGCAAGGCAAGGCGCCTCTACTCCGCCCATATGCATACTATGGGAGAAGTCGCCGAGCGGACCCAGTGGGATGAAGAGTATTTTTACAGGACCTTCGGCATCGACGGCGAGATCCTGATCGACCATGCCTGGGGGATCGAGCCGGTCACCATGCAGGACATCAAGAACTATCATTCCGACAGTCATTCCTTAAGTAATGGGCAGGTCCTTCCGAGACCGTACAAGTATGTAGAGGCACGGAATGTCTTCATGGAAATGATCGACGTCCTGTGCGCCGATATGTTTTTAAAGAACCTGACTGCACCGGCATTTACCTGGTGGGTCTCCTATGATTACAAGAGCATGGAGGCCTGCCCGAACTATGACGGGCCGGTCTCCATCGATTTCTACGGAAGGCTTCATCCGAAGCACTCAAACGGTACCGTGAAGATGAAGGCAAGAACCAATTCCGTCTCCACTGTTACGGAAGCGCTGCTGCTGTCTTTTGACCAGAAGACGGACCACCGGCTGCTTTACCGGCGGCTGGGAGTCTGCGCGGACAATACGGCAGAGGATGACGGCATGTACCAGCTGAATTTGTTTGTAGATTATGACTCACTGGAGAAGGAAAGACGGATCCAGCGGGCCATGATTGAAGTACGCCAAAAATATGGTGCCAGCGCCATCTTCAAGGGCATGAACCTTCTGGAAGGCGCAACGACACTGGAAAGAAACGGCCAAATCGGAGGGCACCGTAAATAAATCTTCTGCTCTCCGTTCAGGAAAGGAGCAGCAGAAAATGATCGGCGATATTCCCATGCCGGCAGGATTCCGGTACCGGGAGATCCTCTTAAAAGGAAAGCCAAAACACGACAAAACCGATGCATTCCGCATCCGTCATCCCAGCATGGATGTCGGGAAACGGGCAAAAATCTTTGCCCCGTTCGATGCGCTGAAGGGCTTTAACGAGGCAGTGGCTTCCAAGGATGTCCTCTATGAGAATAAGCGGGAACTGAATGAGGAAGATCAAGCAGAGCTGAACCGGCGGCTGGATATCCTTCACGGGCTTACCTATAACAGCCGGATGGCAAGGGAAAACCATGTGAAGGTCACGGTTACCTATTACATTCCCTGCAATGACAAAGAAAATGAAGCTTATGGATATCGCGGACAGTATCAGCAGCTGACCGGCATCTGCCGGAATGTGGATGCAGAGGTATCGCAGACAATCCGGATCGATGACCAGAGGATCCGCTTTGTAGATATCCGCAATATAGAGTCGGATACAGATATCTTTGAACGGGAATGGGACGAATACTGCTGCTGAGGGCAGATGAAGGAAAGGAGGAGCTATGGAGACTTACGGACAGCAGGAATTGTTTCCGAAGGAAAAGTGGGCTCCTTCTGCGCCGGTATCCGCCATGTGGAACCTGTGGCATGGCTGCACGAAGGTATCGCCCGGCTGCGCTCACTGCTATGTATACCGGCGCGATGCAGAATTCGGCAAGGACACTTCAAAAGTCCACAAAACGCAGAACTTCACACTGCCAGTCCGGAAATACCGGTCCGGACCAATGAAGGGTGAGTATAAATATCCAGCCGGTACCACCTTCTTTACCTGCTTTACGTCTGACTTCTTCCATCCGGATGCGGACGAATGGCGGCTCGAAGCCTGGCGAATGATGAGGGAACGCTGCGATTGCAGCTTCTATATGGTGACGAAGCGACCGGAAAGGATCCAGGACGCACTGCCACCCGATTGGGGGACCGGCTATGAGAATGTGGAGATCTGCTGCACTTGCGAGAACCAGCGGATGACAGACAAGCGTCTGCCAGTCTTTCTTAAACTGCCGATCTCGAACAAATCCATCATCCATGAGCCTATGCTGGAACGGATCAACATCCAGCCTTATCTAAAGCAATATGGCAGTCAGATCCGATCCGTCTCCTGCGGCGGGGAATCCGGACCAGAGGCAAGGATCTGCGACTATGCCTGGGTGCTGGATACACACCTGCAATGTGTGGAATATGGCGTTGCCTTCCATTATCATCAGACCGGTACACGGCTTCGGCGTGGGGGTAAAGTCTATGAGATTCCCAGGGAACACCAGCACGAACAAGCAAAGAAAGCACATCTCGATTTCGATGGCAGGACACTGCCGGATTGGAATATGGAGTGAGGACCGTCAGGTGAAAGCCTGGCGGTTATCACTATGGAGCTTGTGATAATACGCCCTATGAGAAGGTGGGGAACGCGGACCCGGTCTGTATTGCTGATGAGGTGCCGTTTGAAATTCCTGAGAGTTGGGAGTGGTGTCGGTTATCTAACCTTACAGTAAAAGAAATCAAACGTGGAAAATCGCCAACATATATTTCTTACAGTGGTGTTTTAGTCTTTGCACAAAAATGCAATGTTAAAACTGGTGGCATTGATATGTCTCTCGCCAAATTTTTGGATGAGAAAACACTTGGGAAATATCCTACAGAAGAATTTATGCAGGATTATGATATAGTGGTTAACTCCACCGGAACAGGAACTATGGGCCGCATAGGCTTGCTTCGTGATTCAGATAATCCGGGTGGTCTTCCCACTACCGCAAAACAAAGGATGGGCGCTCTTGCTTCATTCGCGGACTATGCACAAAGCAGGAACCTTGATGCAGCCATTGTTTTTCGAACAAGCCTCGAAAAGATAGCGAAGAAGTCGTTCCGTAGAACCAAAGGTAAACAGCGTAGGTCCTTTACACGGGAGGAACTCAAAGTCCTGTTTTCCCTGCCAGACACATCAACAAAGATGGGTTTCCGAGACTTGGTTTTGCTTGTGGTGATGTACTCCAGCGGTGCGCGTGCGCAGGAGATCTGTGATCTCAGATTAAAGGATATCGCACATGACGAAAAAGGAAATATCATTCTCACGCTTACCGGAAAGGGCGAAAAAACAAGGCGTGTAAAGATAACTGCTGAAACCTCGCAGATGCTTGATAAATACATTGCCTATCGGAAGATTGCAAAAGTACCGGAAGGTCAAGGCGGACCGTACGGAATTCATCAGGGCGAAGCAGAATGCGGATGTGATCTTGAACAGGCAGGAGGCCGAAAGAACAGATCAGGATCGGACAAAATAATCGTTTCTATAGCGTCTCCGCACGCTCAACTCATCGCCGGTTCTACCGGTGATGTCAAAAGGGATTGGGGCGCTTCCCCAACGAGCATGCGGAGGCATTTGTCTGGACACAGACACTGCTCGCACAGTATTATCAGGAATTCCCGATAATATTGGTTATCAGGAAAAAATAGTTATCAGGAAAGAAGGCAGGAACACTTGATTCCTGCCTTCTTTGTCTGAAAAATATCCTGATAGGATGAAGAAACTATGCAGAGTACTTCCGTTTGTTACAGCAATACTTGTCATTTCACTAATAGGTAAAACTACTGTAAGAGCAGAAGAAGTCGGATCGCCTAACGTGAATATTGAAGATTCTGAAACAATAAGTTCTGAAGATTCTCCACAGTACCAAACAGTATGTGGAAACCTTCCTTATCATGTGATGTATCCTCAATCAATATGTATATGCTACGCACCGGATAACACGGTATATTTTACTAGTGGCTGTCTTTGGCAATGCGTAAACTGTTACCAATTGCTGGCGACAGAAGGAGATATTTATTATGGAGAAATGAGTACTATTGGCAAGTGGGGATCCTCTGCATGGTATGAGCCTGTAGGTAGTACTTTTTATATGTTTGGTGCTTCAATAATAGGGTACACAAGCAATTGATATGTACCCAGAATCCTGGACATATTGATCGGACTTTAGTTGAAACACATGGATGCTTCTCTGTATAATAGATCCATCAGTGATATGGTGCATTACAGAACAGAGGCAGCCTAAACCGTGAGCGGATCACATAGAACGGGGAAACTGCGGGGAGTGACATTTTGAGGACCAGCACATACGAAATCTTCCTGCCGCTGATCGGCACGGATGAAAAAGAAATCAAAGGAAAGATCCTGCTGGTCAACGGCCTGTACGGCGCGATGACTGTAGATGAAGCCATCGCCGGGTATTGTTCTTTCGAACAATGACTTCTTTCGAACAATGACTTTATTACGGAATATCGGATACTGCTGTCTGCAGACGATACGGAGAGATTAATTGGCAAGAGGAGGACTGTGAATATGAAGAATGTGAAAAAAAGGTGCAGCATTGGCCTGGCACTGGTCATGGCTGTCAGTGCACTATTCTGCGGTAGTACAGGCATCACAGCCAGAGCGGCGGGAAATGAAGAGATCGCTCCGGAGGATATTTCCGTCACATGGGAAGACAGCCGTGTATATACGGAACTGACGCTGGGATACTACGAAACGATGACGACGTACGGCGTCAAAGGATATGAAGATGTTCCGTTCGTTTCCGTACATGAATATCTGGATATCCTCTGTAAAGGCAGGGAGCGTATCCGGATGGAAGACGGCGTCATGACGGTCATCGTGAATGGGGCGGAGGCGGTGATCGACCCGGAAGCGGACAGCATACGAATCGATAACCCGGCAAGATTCTGTTCTTACGGCAATGTCGACGGTGCGATCATCGAAGACGATGAATACAATGTGATCACGTGGTCCGTGAAAAACGAATCGGTGCAGCAGGAAGCGGATCCTGTTGTCATTGACCTCGCCGCCTATCACATGCCGGTCGTCGCCTTTGAGGATACCGTCATCATGCCTTTCCTCGCACTGCAGAATACCTTTGGAAGTATCCGGATGAAGAATGATCTGGCCTATAACGGGAAAGACTATTTCAATGTATTTGAAGCAGAGAAATTTGTAGTAATGAATAATAATATGGCAGCCAAAGAGAGCCCTTATTTCAAAGCGATGTACTCCGGGCCGTTCAGCGAAAAGACAGAAACGACACAGGCGTATGCAGATTACGGATATTATTCGGTCTGCCTTCTGCTGGACCTGACATTCGGTCATAAGGAAGAGAAGAATATTCCGTCATTTGATGAATACTTCACCAGAATGAACGCAAAGGAAGCCATGTGCTCCACCAGTCCTTCCTCTGCTCTTATGGCCGAGATCATGCTTTTCAATTATCTGTTCGACTCCGGTCATGATTCGCTTGTGAGCGAGACCAATGTCTTCAGGACAGCAGGGGCCATGGATCCTGCCGATGCCGGCGATCTGGCGGATAGCATCAGGGAATCAGAAGCCGGGAAGGAACTTTTCGGGGACAGTCCGGAAAGCACAGGACCGGCAGCAGGGCAGAATCCTGCTGTGGATGTGATCATGGGTGCCCTGCTGGAGAAAGGCTTTAAGCTTCCCGAGATCGTTCCGCTTTTTGTATGGGGGTACTGCCTGCAGAACGTGAGGCCGGAAGATTACGGCAGCCAGCGGCTGGATTACGCGGACGATACGGCGGTGATCTATTTTAATGCGTTCAAGGATAACACGTCGGACAGAAAGCCGTCCTACTATCTGGATCCCATAACAGAGGAGGATGCGGAAAACAGTACCTTTGCATTCTTCTACCGGTGTTTTGAAGACATACAGCAGCATCCGGAAGTAAAGAACATTGTGATCAATATTTCCGATAACGGCGGCGGCGCAGCAGCCGCGCTGGTCAGCGTGCTCGGCTTCCTTTCCGAAGACGGCGAAGTCAGGATCACGGACCGCAACATGCTGTCCGGGAACTACAGGGAAGAGTGTTACCACGTTGATACGAATCTGGACGGCATTGCGGATGATCAGGATGGTTTCGGCGGGCAGTATGACTTCTATGTCCTCTGCAGCGGCAGTTCCTATTCCTGCGGCAATGCACTGCCGTATTACGCCCAGCAGGGTTCCCTCGCAACGGTCATTGGCGCGAAGCCGGGCGGCGGGGACTGTGTGGTGGCAAACTTCACCGATGCGTACGGACGCTGTGCCGTGTATTCCGGCATGCTGAAGCTCGGTACGGAAGACGGAGGTGTGTTCGTATCCGACGAGAAGGCCACGGTTCCGGAACTGAACATGATGCCTTCGGTATGGAATGTGCTGTCTGTTCCGTGGTTCGATGCGGAAGGAATTGCCGATGCAGTGCATCAGTATCAGAACGGCGTGACGGAACTGGTCTATAACGACAAGAGTGATGAGGAGAAACTTACGGAGTTCCTGACCGGGCTGCTCGAGCGGATCGAAAAAGTACAGCAGAAGGAAGCCGCAAAGGAGTAAAAAATGGGGACACGGGATGAACTGAATTTCTACTGCAGGAAGGAAAATCCGATCCGATCGAGTACATCGTGGTCAAGCCGGCGGTAGAGGATATCCGTACAAGGACCAAAAAGAAGATCATCCATCAGGTGATCACGGAGAGGAGCTGGAAGACTGAAGAGTACGCGAAATACCTGAAAGAGCACGAACAGACAGTCCTGTCACTGTTCGGACAGGAGCTGCCGGAATCGATCAATGAAAACGTACCGCTGGCGAAACATCATAATATCCGAAGCCTGATCACTGCGCTCGAGAGCTTTTACCGCGTGTATTATCATATGACAAAGGCAGAGACCTCCTGGAAAGTAGTATTTATAACGACAACTACCTGTCAGGAGGTGCGTTGGCATCATAATTCCGATTGCGGAAGACGCCGTTAAATGCTATTGTTTTCATAGGCAGTGGGGCTTTCCGTATTCAGTTGTTTGGTGTGGTAACTTAACAATACCGAATTACGAAAAGTACTTCCACTGCTTTTTTATTTGTCAATAAAGTAAAACTGCGCCACAGCCCAGGCAGGCCATCGCGCAGCGATTTTGTTCAACGGGAATATGCCGGGTAGTTATAATTACCTTGCTACAGTCCCAAGTATCTTGTTAATGGCGAATATAACCTCCGGAATGGGGAAAAGCGGAAAAACACGATTCATATGACGTAAAAATCATTTTTTATTACTTTTTCCCTTTCCTGCCCATTGCAGTAAAAGTCCCTATGAACGCAATTGCGGCAAGGAAGTAATTATACGGTCTCGAAAGAGCCTCTGTAAATGTCATGTTCCTTACCAGCGTCTGCATCACGACAATCACAAATACGACAGCAACAGCAACAAGTATCGACAGTATTGCTTTTTTCATAATATCTCTTTCTCCTTTATTCGTACTGATTATTCCGCTTCTCCCCGTCGAATCCGGATCTGCTACGCTCGTGTGATGGAGTTATACAAGTAAATCCATCCGCTTTCATTATAGCCGTTAACTTCCGCCTGAAACAGCAGATCTTGTTAAAGTTACTCTTTTTTCTGTTCCGCCACAGGATGAGCACTTACATACATCCTTGTTATAGAGAAGCCGGATGATCGCCGGGGCATCCAGATCCTTCAGCCGGGACAGATACTTTTGGCAGCCCAGAAGATTCCGGCACAGGGAGACATATTTCTCGTTCCCGCCAAGCATGATCTGCTCTCCGGTCCGCACGACCTGCCCGTCTTTAATACATGTGTTATAGTGTGCCCGTCTCCCGCACCAGCATACAGTGGGAACCTCCTCGATCACATCTGCAATTTCCAGGAGCCTTTTTGATCCCTCGAAGAGATGGCTTTTAAGTCGGAGCGTCAACATCCTGTAAAGTGTGAAGCGGATCGGAGAGCACTGCGGATTGAGCTGCTTGTCTGGATCAATTAAGTATGGGACTGACGGATTTATATAGTTACAAAACAAAGCATAGAAGAGCACGGAGACAATAGACTTCGTGCTCTTTTTAAGTGTTCCTGAGGAGCGAAGCGACACAGGAACGAGCAGCCATTTCCGACAGGAAATGATCAAAGGGGGTTTCTTTCGTGGGACTAGGCAAACAAAAATGCATAGTCTTTTTTTATTTGTAGCGGCTAATGTCGCTCAGCTCATAACCGGTTCTACCGGCGATGTTAAAAGGGATTGGGGTGCTTTCCCAACGAGCACGCGGAGCGTTTGTCTGGACACAGACACTGCTCGCACAGTTACTCTTGCCTTGATTTTTGATCTCTTTTTCTCGTCTTTGATCAATTCTATCCAAAAACAGGAAAATTCAGTATTGGGAAGATTAAAAAATAGTCAAGAACTCGACAAAACAGATGAAATCTCGATGACTTTATGGTATATTGTGTTACAAGTGGTTTTGTATCCGTTATTGGGACTCATAATGAGAGGTATATGTTATGGCAGTTTCTTACAAGAAGTTGTTCAAATTATTGATTGACCGCGACATGAAGAAGAAGGATTTCAAGGAGCTTACTGGTATCAGCCAGGGCACTTTGAACAAGCTTCAGAACGGTGGCAACGTCATGGTGGATGTGCTGGAAAAGATCTGCCTGAATATGGATTGTAACGTTGAAGACATCATGGAGATCTATCCTGATCCGGTTGATAGTACCAAAAAACGTACAGCCAGATCAGTACAATAAGGATGAGAAATACAAATGGGAAGCCATACAGCATTTCCAGAAGCACTGGGATATTAATGCGGCTGATTTTAAAGCTATGCTGGAAGAACAAAGGAGTAAGACTGTCCGGCAGCCGGTGAAGAATCGGAATTTCATGAACCGAAACATGGAAAGCGCAAGAAAAGAGAGATTGTATTATGGAAAAGAGAAGCGCATTGAGAAGATTTACGGACAAGTTATATGGTGGAATCAACCTGACCTGGCCCGGCATCATCCTGTATGCCGTCGGAGCGGCGGTTTTATCCACTGTTTTTCTGGTTCTCCCGATCTTTCATGGCACGTCCTTTGTGCGGATGGGCGAAACCTTGGAGGCATGGATCTTTTTCGCTGTCATTATCATCGCGAACGCCAAAAGTCCTCTGGACTCGGCGCTTAAGACCTTTGTGTTTTTCCTGATCAGTCAGCCGCTGATCTTTCTGCTCCAGGTCCCGTTTTCATGGCAGGGCTGGGGACTGTTTCAGTACTATAAGCATTGGTTCATTCTGACGCTGTGCACGTTTCCTGCCGCGTATATTGGCTGGTACATCAAGAAAAAGAACTGGCTCAGTCTTCTCATTCTGATGCCGGTGCTGATTCTTTTGGACTATCTCTGCGAAGACGGTCTGAAACACGTGATCCATCAGTTTCCGAGCCTGCTGATCATGGTCGTGTTTTGTGTCCTGCAGGTGTTTCTCTATCTCTATACTTTTACAGAGAAGGCATCGCAGAAGATTATAGGAGCGCTTGTACCGGCCGCGGTCATTGCGGTCATGCTGCTGCTCCCCAAGAACGTTGACTTTTCTTCGAGTCAGTTTCTCCCCGATAACCCCGTATTGACAGAAAATGCAGAAGTGACTGTCGATAATACCGGGATCGCTGACATTTCGGTTTCGGGTACCGGGGAAGACAGTACGGTTCTGATTCAGGCGCACGCTTACGGCGACACCTCATTCACCATAATAGACGGTGGCAAGGAGTACCAGTACAATCTCCGTATTTATGAGGATGATTTAGGCACCAGCCAGATCGATATTACAGCCAAATAGATTGACACAAAATAAGGAAGGCTATTGATAGACAACTATGGAGAAGAAGGTACTGTACATCAACGCTTGCGCAGCAGATCGGGCAGATCCAAAAGCGGAAGTTGCTCTGAAAACCGTTATTTCGGCAGCTGCAGAGCACTGAAAACAGGCACACCAACACAGGAGACCATTATGAAAAAACTGAGAAGGCTCTTTACGGGCGGCATCCGGCTGAAGATCTTCAGAATGCTGCTGATCACGATCGTACTGATTATCGCGGCTTATACTGCGGTGTTTTTCTACCAGTCGAACAAGGTGGAGCAGCTGGTCAACGAGACCTATGAAACGCAGAAGCAGATTTACGTCGAAAACGGCATGGAGGATCAGTATGAGTCCATCCGGAGCCGCGCGCTCGATACCTTTCACAACGAAATGTTCCACGCCAGAAACATCCTCATTCTGGTGGTCGTATTGATCGTTGCAGCCGGGATGGTGTCTGCGTTTTCCATCGCTGGCCGCATCACAGATCCTTTGAATACCATCACACGGCGGGTGGCATCTCTGGGCGTCCGGAACCGGCAGTTTCGTATGGAGGACGTCTACCGGACCGGGGATGAGATCGAGGTGCTGGCGGAGTCTTTTGCCAAGCAGTCCGCCAGAATAACGCTGTATATTGACCAGGTCAAGAAAGTCACTGCCGAGAAGGAACGCATCGGTGCGGAGTTGGACATGGCAAGCAGGATTCAGGGCAGCCAGCTTCCGAGACTGTTTCCGCCGTTCCCGGATCGAAAGGAGTTCAGCCTCTACGCCAGCATGACCCCGGCCAAGGAGGTGGGCGGCGACTTCTACGATTTCTTCATGATTGACGACGATCACATGGGCTTTGTTATGGCAGACGTCTCCGGCAAGGGTGTGCCCGCCGCGCTGCTCATGATGGTTTCGCGCGTGCTGATCAAATCCACCATGCAAAGCGGAAAGGGTCCGGCGGAGACCCTCAAAAGCGTGAACAACCAGCTCTGCGAGGGCAACGACGCGGACTTCTTCGTGACCGTGTGGTTGGCAGTGCTGGAGATCTCCACCGGGAAGGGCGTTGCCGCCAACGCGGGGCATGAGCACCCCGCGCTGCGCAGAGCCGACGGCAGCTATGACCTGATCGCCTATAAGCACTCCATGCCGGTGGGCGTCATGCGGGATCTCCCGTTCCGGGAACACGAATTCCAATTAAACCCCGGCGACAGCTTCTTTGTTTATACGGACGGCGTCGTGGAGGCAACGGACGCAGACAAAGAACTCTACGGCTCCGACCGGATGCTTCAGGCGCTGAACCGAAACCCGGATGCGCAGCCGGAACAGATGCTCGCGAACATCTCACAGGACATCGACCGATTCGTAGACGGTGCGGAGCAGTTTGACGACATTACCATGCTCTGCTTCCGCTATTTTGGGCCGTCCGAAGAATCGTAATGGTTATATACAGGAGAATGAATCCATGAAAAGATACAGGATCAGGAGCGCTCTGAGAGTCATCGGAGATATCTTTATCCCGCTGCTTCCCGGCATCATCTGCGCCGGACTCTGCGGGGGCTTCGCGACGCTCATTGCGCAGGCGGTCCCGAACTATGCGGAAAGCAGCACCTGGGCGTTTATCTACCAGATTCTGAGGCTGATCAACACCGCCATGATGACCTTCCTCACTGCGTGGGCAGGCTATCGCGCGGCGGAACGGTTCGGCGGCACGCCCATCCTGGGCGGCATGCTGGGCATGATCACCTCACTGGACGGCATCAATGAGATCGCCTCCATTATGGGGCTGTATAACAGCGCCGTTCCGCTGGATTCGGTGCTCTGCAGCGGCAAGGGCGGCGTGCTGGCAGTCATTGCCGGCGCACTTCTGATTGCCTATGTGGAGAAATCGATCCGCACTGTCATGCCGAAATCCATCGACATTGTCTTCACGCCGCTGCTCACCATGATTCTCTGCGTGGTGCCGTACATCGTCTTCATCATGCCGCTTTTCGGCTATGCCTCCAGCGGCATCGTCTGGCTGTTCAGCCGGGCCTGCCTGTCCGAAAATGTATTCATCCGGGCGATTTCCGGCTATCTCGCTGCGGCGTTCTTCCTGCCGCTGGTGGCGGCAGGCATGCACCACGGCTTGGTTGCGCTCTACAGCGTCCAGCTGTCGGAGCTGGGCTTTGTCACGCTCTATCCGGCCCTCGCCATGTCCGGCGCCGGGCAGGTTGGCGCAGCGCTCGCCCTTTGGAAGAAGGCTAAAAAGGTCGGAAACCAGAATCTCTGTTCCGTGATCTCCGGCGCTCTGCCGGCAGGCCTTCTGGGCGTGGGTGAGCCGCTGATCTACGGCGTCACGCTGCCCCTCGGCAAGCCCTTCCTCACGGCAGGTCTTGGCGCGGGCTTCGGCGGGGCTTTCATCATGGTCACGCAGGTGGCCTCCACCACTTGGGGGCCCTCAGGGCTTCTGGGCGCCTTCGTGATGACTGCCGGTCCCGGAGGTTCACTGCGGAGCGTGCTCCTTTACCTGACGGCTCTGTTCATCAGTTACGCTGCCGGCTATCTCATCACGAACGCGCTGTACCGCCAAGAGGAGCTGAGCTTCGAGACCACCCTCACGGCAGAGCAGGCCGCTGCCTGGCGCTCCGCCTCCTTCCAGCGTCTCAGCAGGAAAAAGCCCCGTCACATCAAGGCCGGCGAGCCCCTGACGGTCACGGGCAGCACCGACGCTGTGAATCTGCCGCTCTATGCGCCGGTGAGCGGTGAAACCGTGCCTATGAAGCAAATCCCGGACATCATGTTTTCCTCCGGCGTCATCGGAAACTGTATCGGCATCCTGCCGGAGAGCGGCACCATTCTTGCACCATGTGACGGCGTTGTGCTCGAAATTGCCGATACCAGCCATGCGCTGACCTTCCGATCCGGCGACGGCATGGAGATTCTCCTTCTGGTGGGCATCGACACCTTTACGCTGAACGGCGACGGACTCCGACCATTGGTCGTGGAAGGTGAGACCGTTTCCAAAGGCCAGCCGGTGATGGAAGCCGATCTGGAGCGGATCCGCCAAGCCGGTCTCTCACCGATGGTGATTACAGTCCTGAGCAGTTGAGGCATACAATAATCCTTAAAATCGCAGAAGAAGGAAGAGGAGGAAATGTCGAATGTGCGAAAAGCAAAGGTATGGATGCCTAGTCTTTGCATTTTTGCAGCTTTCTGAATGAAATGCCGGTTCGCTGCCTGTAAAATCAAATCCGTTATCTACACTCGTACCAGTTCTTTTATGAGTAATTGTTTGTTGTTGCCGGCTTCAATGTTTGCTTGAAAGATTTCAAATGGCAGCAATGATTTTACATATTTCATCTGGTTCGCAAAAATGTCTGCTTCATGAGTATATTCCAGATCTTCATAGATCATGAACCATACAGGTGTCTCACGGGATCTGGAAACAGCGGCGACGATTTCGATCGTATGCTGGCCGTTGAAAACATAGTTTATACCATTCTTGGAAGGAGAAACATGTAAATGAGAAGTAGTATTATCATAATTGCAATAACCTTGTGCATGGCAATGCCTATAGCTTCCTGTGGGAAAAAGGAAGAAACAGAGCATATGTCTGAGTCGGTGGAGGCTTTGGATGATGTCGAACAAAACACTGTTGTTCCTTCGATTGAAGACCAGAAAGTGAATCCCGTCGTGCCAGATGCAGCCTCAGATAATACGACTGAAAACATCTCAAGTGAGTCAGAGGCAGATACGACTTTAGATAATGGAGCGGATAGCATTTCTGAAGATCAGGCATATGCGGCAGTTATTAACTATTGTAAGGCAACTATCCCAGACTTTTCTGATGAGATTAACACTGAGGGATTCAGTGAGTATTGGGATGTGTCAACAAACGAAGATGGTGAAATAGTTGTTTTGTATCGGTCATATACTGCGGCACAGACACGATATTATATTGACTCTGTCACAGGGGATACATATGTTACTGAGCTGGTGCCCGGAATTATTGATGACGAACAGAGAACCGGAGAGACCTTCAATGTGAGGGATTACCTAATGAATTCCTGACAGCAGAACACTCCGACTCCACCGGAGAACAGCGCATCTGCTCCAGCGGAATATGAGACAGCAGACGGCATTTGTAGGGGCAACGATCGGAACTTAATCTGGTTCGGAGGCTATTGCGGTGGCCTTTTTCGCTGCAAAAATATAATCGGTTACAGCTTATTGGTGTATAATTATTATCTCAGTACCGGCCTGACACACGTGCAGGCATTGGAAGCAACCCAGATCGCATATGGATATGAGCAATAACTATAAAGATGCAGCCCAGGATGATTTCCGGCGCGTGAAAGAATGCTTCGAACAGAAAAGGGAGCAGATGCCTGAGAAGGCAAAGCTCCATTATAAGGCAAAAATAGCAGCGCTTGAAACAGTCCTTGCCGGTTATACACACAAGGATCAGCCGGTGCATGCCGCACCGAAAATTTAAAGGCTGAAAAAATGGTGTTCATGGAGTATAATTCTGGTGGAAGTAAAAAACAAAGGAGTGTACACAGATGGAAAATGATAAAGAATTAATGGAAGCCTTTGCACTGACAGTCGATGATCTGGATAAAGTGGCAGGCGGCAAAGAAGTTGACGAAGAAATCTATAAAGATATTAAGGTTGATGCCGGCCACAAGGTATATGTAGTACAGGCGGGTGATTCCCTGCATTCGATCGCGGAAGCTCATGGCACCACTACTGCACAGCTGGCCTTACTCAACCGCAATGTCATCATAAAGACGGCGCAGGACAACGGATACTATTTCGATAATCCGGTTCTGTATGCGCATTATCTGTTTGAGGGAGAAGAGCTGTTGCTGCCCTGATATCTATTGTGACCGATTTTCTATTAACAAAAAGCAGGCGCAAGCCTGCTTTTATAACATGCATTGAAAGAATTCGGATGCTGTCAAGATTGCTGAATCCTGTTTTTAATACCTGCAATAAATACAACATCCAGGCTCTTATCGTGAACTATGATCCGGTCAACAAATCTTTTAACCAGCCATTCGTCAAAGAGTAAAACTCTCCCTTTTTGCGTGATTCGGTCCGTCCGTACATAAAAATCCGCAATCGTCGTACAGGGCACTTTTTCTGAGGCGGCGGAATGTTTTCGTCGAGGCTTGTTTTCGATGGCATCCATGAGTCTATACAGGGACTGAAGCTGGGTGGCTCTAAGACCAAGCGCAGCCTTTTCTTTGAGATAATCCTCTTTTTCTTTCTGCAGCTTTTCCAACTGCGCTTGCGCTGTG
>JAFTFD010000089.1 GCA_017449745.1 Lachnospiraceae bacterium | reverse complement strand
GTCAGATATGTTTTTACTCAAGCTCCTTATGAAAGTCCTTTTACTGCCAGTCATGCTGGTCCTCTTCGTGTTAAGAGTGCTGGTAAAGATCGGGATCGAGCTGTCATCCATCGTCATTGGAGGACTGATGCTGATTGTTTTTGGCTGCATCATCTACGCTATCGTCCAGCAGATGTGGTCATCTGCCTTTATTCTGATTGCCATGGAAGCCTGCATTATCATGGTCACGTTCGGCGCCGGTACGATAGAGTTTTTCCTGGGTGAAGCCAGTGAGAGTCTAGGAAATCTGATACGTTCTTGAAAAACATATTGACAAAAGCTCAATCCTCCTATATAGTAGCAAATACTACCATATAGGAGAATTTTTATGCGAACTAACGGTGGCTTCCAGGTCTCCAAGATCAAACAGTTAGGAGACCGCGTATTTGAGAAAATATTAGCAGCCCAGGGGATCGAAGCGTTTAACGGCGCTCAGGGCAGGATACTATATGTACTCTGGCAGGAAGACGGGGTGCCGATCAAAACAGTTTCAGAGAAATGCGGTCTGGCCATTACTTCTCTGACGACAATGCTTGAACGGATGGAGAGAGCTGAGCTGATCATCCGACAGCAGGATCCCGGAGACAAAAGAAAGACGCTCCTCTTCCTTACCGATAAGGCCAAAGCATTGAAGGAAGATTATGATTCCATCTCTGATAAGATGAGCGAAATCTTCTATCATGGTTTCACGGAAGATGAGATCAGGACATTTGAGGATTATTTGGAAAAAATCCGTCTGAACCTGGAAGGATGGCAGCCGAAATGAGTGAGTGTATAAAAGACCTGATTAAGAACCTGAACCTGGTGATCGGCTGTCCGGTCGGTTGTGATTACTGCTATGCCCGGAACAACTGCCGGCGATTTCATATAACGGATGACTTTTCCAAACCGGAATACTATGAACAGAAGCTCAAAATTCTGGAACGCAAAAAACCAGGTAACTGGCTGCTGACCGGCATGAGCGACTTATGCGCATGGAAAGACGAATGGCTTCAGGCAACCTTTCAAAAACTGAAGGATAACCCCCAGCATGAAGCCATCTTCTTATCCAAGAGGCCTAATCTTCTGAAGATCGATACAGATCTTCCCAATGGCTGGTTTGGCGTGACCATCACAAGACAATCGGAACTGTGGCGGCTACAAGCACTCAGGGAAAATGTCAAAGCCAGGCACTATCACGTGACATTTGAACCGCTCTTTGATGATCCTGGAGAAGTGAATCTTACCGGGATCGACTGGATCGTCGTGGGCACAATGACCGGAGCAATGAAGAAGAAAGTACATACGGAACCGGCGTGGGCCTACAGTCTCACTGAGCAGGCTCATGCATTGGGAATTCCGGTATTTATGAAGGAAGACCTGGTGCCGATCATCTGCGAAGAAAACATGGTGCAGGAGCTTCCTACCGAATTTAATAAAGTTTTGGAGGCACAGAGAAATGCTGAATCCTGAGTGTAAAGTAGGATATGTAGAAACAAAGAATGTCATGACCAAATCGAACGCTCCTCTTGGGGGATACGCGGTTAATCCTTATGTAGGCTGTACCCATGGCTGCAAGTATTGCTACGCGTCCTTTATGAAGCGGTTTACAGGACATACGGAGGAATGGGGAACCTTTCTGGATGTAAAAGAATGGCCTGCCATCAAGGATTCAAAGAAGTATGCCGGGCAGAAAGTTATCATCGGTACGGTTACAGACGGATATCTCCCGCAGGAGGAGATCTATGGCAGAACCAGAAAGATCCTGGAAGAACTGAAAGACAGCGGCGCGGATATCCTGATCTGCACAAAGTCGGATCTGGTTCTTCGGGACCTGGACCTTCTGAAGGAGATCAATCAGAAGAATACGCTGACGGTATCCTGGTCAGTCAACACACTGGACGAAGACTTCTGTGAAGATATGGATGATGCTGTCAGTATCGAACGCCGACTTGCGGCCATGAAGCAGGTTTACGATGCCAGTATCCGGACGGTCTGCTTTATATCCCCGGTATTCCCCGGAATCACGGATATCGAAGCGATTATTGAACGCACGAAGGATCAGTGTGATCTGGTATGGTTAGAGAATCTGAACCTGCGCGGTGGATTCAAAAAGACGATCATGGATTACATTGCAGAGAAACATCCTGACCTGGTGCCTCTCTATGAAGAGATCTACAGCAGGAAGAACCGTAGCTATTTCGAGGCACTGGAGAAGAAAGCTGAAGAGATCGCAAAGAAATACGGCTGTCGGTTCGTAGATAATGAGACACCCTACGAGAGAGTCCCGCAGGGCCATCCCACCATCGTCGATTACTTCTATCACGAAGAGGTTCGCGGAACTGCGAACAGCGGTAAGAGAAACAAATAAATAAAAAATCGAACTTTTACATAGCCAGGCGCTCACTCAGTGTCCTGGCTATTTTCATGCCCTTTTCCTGCAGGTGCACATACGGGACGAGGGCATTTTTTCCCGGGATCCATAACAGATCCCATTACCATCTCCCGGGGAAGTTCCCCGGCATCCAACAAGGAGGATTTATCTATGGCATTTTTCAACAGCGCAGTCGGTGTACTGCAGACTCTCGTTGTGGCACTCGGTGCCGGTCTTGGTATCTGGGGTGCGATCAACCTGCTGGAAGGTTACGGCAACGATAACCCCGGCGCGAAGTCCCAGGGCATGAAGCAGCTGATGGCCGGCGGCGGTGTCGCCCTCATCGGCATCACCCTGGTACCGCTTCTTTCCGGTCTGTTCGGCTGATCGGCCGAACTTACGGGAAGGGGATGCAGGCTTAAAAACCTGCATCTTTACATAGCC
>JAFTFD010000088.1 GCA_017449745.1 Lachnospiraceae bacterium | reverse complement strand
ATACCGAACGGTACGTACGGTGGTGTGGAAGGCGGGCTAATCACCCGCCTATCCGATTGCGCTGCTGTGATCACAAACTGATAGATAACTTGATTATTATCTGGTAGATTATTATATTATTAACTGACGAGCATATTTGCATGCTGTAATGACATATACTTGTATCTTCTACAGAAAGCTATTTGTATGATATTCAGTTCACTGACGTTTATCCTGCTGTTTTTGCCCGGAACTTTTGTGTTAAGCAGACTGGTATCGGCCGCAGGAGGAAGAACTGCTGAAAACGCCCTTCTGCTGGCGGTGAGTCTCCTGTTTTATGCATGGGGAGAGCCGCATTACATACTGCTGATGCTCATTTCCATTGCCGCCAACTGGTGCTTCGGCATGCTGCTGGATCATGGGCATAGTCATGAGGACATCGGGAAGAAGGGCACGGAGAATTTGATCACCGCTGCCAGCATCGCATTTAACCTGGGGCTGCTTGTCTATTTTAAATATGCGAATCTTCTGGTGATGACATTCGGCTCTTCGCATTTGCGGGAATCCTGGAGTGAAGTGCATCTGCCAGTCGGCATCTCCTTTTTTACATTTCAGGCGATGTCCTATGTGATCGATGTACGCCGGGGAATATGCAAAACCCAGAGGAATCCTTTTAAGCTGGCGCTGTATATTTCATTTTTTCCGCAGCTGATTGCGGGTCCTATTGTCAAATACAGCGACATCGACGAACAGATCGAAGGCAGGGAGATGACGAGGGATGCCGCCGTATACGGCTTTCGCAGATTCGCGTACGGCCTCGGCAAAAAAGTGCTGCTGGCAAACGCCCTGGGAAGCGTCGCGGATCATATCTATGCAATTCCTTCTTACCAACGCACCTGGGTGATGGCGTGGTTTGCCGCGATCGCGTACACCTTCCAGATCTATTACGATTTTTCGGGCTATTCCGATATGGCGATCGGTCTTGGCTCCATGTTCGGCTTTCACTTTAAGGAAAACTTTCTGTATCCGTATACATCCGTGTCCGTCAGGGAGTTCTGGAGACGCTGGCACATATCGCTCTCTTCGTGGTTCAGAGATTATGTATACATCCCGCTTGGAGGGAACAGGAAAGGCGCGGTAAAGACATATCGGAACCTGTTCATCGTTTTCTGCCTTACCGGGATCTGGCACGGCGCCAGCTGGACGTTTCTGGTCTGGGGGCTCTACCACGGCTTTTTTATTGTGATGGAACGTGCATTGACGGGAAAATATCTCAGCAAAGTGCCTGCCATCGGATATATCTATACGGGGCTGACAGTTATAGTCGGCTGGGTTATTTTCCGGTGTGAAACACTGGGAGATGCATTCAGTATGATCGATTGCATGTTCCGGCCATGGAAACACCTTGCGTCACCGTATTCTGTCTGGGAATGGGTGGATCATCGGACGATCCTCCTGTTTGTCTGTGCGCTGCTTGGCATGGGCGTGCTGCAAAGATGTCTGGAAGGTACCTCCGTCGCAAAAGAAGGGGCAGGGTCCCGGAAAGAGAAGGTATATCTGCTGCTGATCGCACTGTTTTCATTTCTGGGAATAGTGGCAGATACCTACAACCCGTTCCTTTATTTCCGATTCTGATCGCACCCGGATATTGAAGATGAATATTGAGAAAAAAAGAAAAAAAGATAAACGCCTGACCAGAAAGGCGGCATTGTGGTGTCTGGCAGGGCTCCTGCTGTTATCCCTGCCGGTCGTGATCAAAACATTTACGCTGGCACCGGCGGATGAACTGCCCGCTGTTCTTGATTACTATCTTGAGGAGCATCTTCCGCTGAAGAACAGGTTCATTACCATAAACAGCTTTGTGGATTACTTTATTCTGGGTGATGCCCCGGGAAATGATGTGATCAAAGGGAAGAAAGATATCGCCGGTCAGGACCGGTGGTATTTCTATAAACCTACGCTGAAGGACTACCGGCACACTGAGAGCTACAGCGAGAATGACCTGGAAAGAGCCGCCGGATATCTTTCGGAACTGAAGGAGGCATGCGACGGCATCGGGGCGCCGTTCATCCTGTTCATTGCCCCGAATAAGATGACCGTCTATGGAGACAGGTATCTGCCGGATCATTATCTTAGCCAGGAAAAAGCGGCTCCGTTATCCCGCACGGAGCAGCTGGTCTCGTATCTGCGGGAAAATACGGAGATCCATGTCGTATTTCCGGAAAATGAACTGAAAAAGGCTGCAGAGGAGAGAACGGAACCTCTGTTTTATCATCTGGACACACATTGGAATTATCTGGGAGGATATTACGGCGCAAAAAGCCTGCTGCGGGAAATTCCGAAGGCGGAGCAGCTGCCGGATGTGACACCGGACATGCTCTCTGCACAGTCCGGTCCCATGTTTCGGTGGAACGGCTTTGATCTCGTTAACATGATGGGGCTTGAGGGAATCATCACAGAGGATCACAGCTGGAAGATAGAGAACTGTCCTGAGACTACTGTCAGCTATGAGACGAAGGATGCCTCCGGCTATGATGCTTTTTATACATACGCCAGGGCATCTTCCGATGCGCGGGATGACAGAAAGGTACTGATGATCAGGGACTCTTTCGGGACAGCTATACTGCCGTATCTGGGCGCCTGCTTCCGGGAGGTCTACAGCCCTTATTCTGCATATTACAGGATGGATATGCTGGAGACAGAGCGTCCGGATATCGTGATCCTGGAATTTGTAGAGCGCGACGATGCGCTGAATTACGACCCTGAAAGATGGAGATAACAGGTCAAGAGGAGAGAAGAGCGTGAACAAGGGGATGACCAGAGAGGATTCACAGTTTATGTACGGCATTGCCATCCTCATGATGGTAAATCATCATCTGTTCTGCTGGAACAGCAGGAACAGCTACAGTCTGTTTTCACTATTGCCGTGGGATAATGCACAGGTCCGGTTCGCCTGGCTGTGCCGCCTGTGCGTCAGTATTTTTGCATTTATTTCCGGGTATGGAATGTGCCGGATCGCTGAAAAAAAGGGGCGTACCGAAAGATGCAGGCCGGGAGAAATCGTGCATGGATACAGGCTGGCGGTCAGGCAGATCCTCAAGCTGATGAAAAAATACTGGATCGTATTTGCAATCTTTGTCCCACTTGGCCTGATGGTCCACAAGCTGGACCTGATCGGCCCATGGCATTTTTTACTTGGGCTGCTCGGCATTGACAACAGTTATAATGCAGAATGGTGGTATGTCAGACAGTATATGTTCATGCTCATGCTGTTTCCGATCCTTGACTGGCTGGTCTGCTGCCTCTATGTCTTCTGTGAAAAAAACATCATCAGGAAATTATCCTATGGGAGAACTTTGCTGCGTATCCTGAGCATTCTGATACTGCTGCTGTTTGCCGTGTTCCGCAACAGCGGTGTACTCATCGGGTTCATCAATTTACTTGATGACGGAAGATTTGTTTACACATTGATCTTCATCGAGGGATATCTGTGCGCATTCTTTGAATTGTTCTCCATCGGGTGCAAATCTCCGCTGTATTGCAGAATAAAGCCGTTTTTTTGTTTATTGATGCTGGCAGCCTGTATCGGTGTGCGATATATCAGGGCATATGGCCCTACTTACGTAAAGTATGATGCCTTTATTACAGCACCAATCATTTATTCCATACTGATCCTGACGGAGAGGTTCGGCGGCTTCAGAAGAATTGTCATGCGGGTCGGAAAGTACTCGACATATATCTGGCTCTGCCATACATTTTTTATCAGCTATTACTTCATCAATTTCTTTAATTCGGCCAGATATGCTGTCCTGATATATCTGATGGCACTGGCAGTCAGCATGGT
>JAFTFD010000087.1 GCA_017449745.1 Lachnospiraceae bacterium | reverse complement strand
CAATCCGTCTGTTCAACTTGTGGACCTATTTGACAGGATTACATGGGTGTATTACGAGCACATTTACGCGCCTGGAAGCAGCTATGCGTTTAACAGCGCGGTGGAATCCCACTCTCTGCTCTTGGTTTTCCTTGCCTTTCTTCTGGCTTCCTATCTGGCCGCCTCGCTCACTTCCCGCTGGGGTAGGATCCCGCTCTCCCTTTTGGGGAGTCTGCCGGTCATCTGCGCATGCCTTTCCGTAAACGGCAATCCCTCTTCCCTGATCCTGCTTCCCTTCGTTTTGTTTGTCGTTTTGCTATTGGTTACCGGAAGCAGCTTCGTGGAGGAGAATGGGAATGGAGTCACACTTTTTACAGCATTACTCCCGGTCACCATCCTTCTGTGCATCCTGCTGCTCATTTACGATCCGGCCCACTACGAATTTGATGAACAGGATATCAGGATCAGCCAGCAGGTTGACCGCATCTCGGCCGCTTTGTCTCGTTGGATCGGCAACAGTGCGGGGAGCGCTGATCTGTCTTCCGCTCCCCAATCTCTTTCGAATGAAGCAGAACCCTATGTGGAGCCTTTTGAGCCGCCATCCCTGAATGGCTGGGGTACGCTTGAGGGGGCCATGGATCTTACGCGGGATTTTGACTTCAGTGTATTGAATGATCCGGTCTTGTCCGCCATGGCGGATACCGACGGGACCCTGTATTTGCGCATGGTCTCGTATGGAGATTATTCCGGAACTTCCTGGAAGCTGGCGGAGGATTCGCCTATGGCTAGCACACTGCCTTTTACAGCCAGTGCGATCGAAAACCAGAGTGATATGCAGAGCCATACCATGATCCTCTCGGCTAAGACATCGCTTCCTTACAGCTGTGTCCCCTATTATTGTTCCTTGGAGGATACTTCAGACAGTTTCCTTCATAACGAGGGTCAAGTACGGCAAACGGTCTCTTACATGAATTATCCCGGTAATCTGATGCAATTGACCGTTTCAGAGGAATATGAGAGCCGGGAGAGCGATTACAGGCCCTTTGCACACCAATACTATACCCGGCTCCCCGATAGCACAGCTTCTGTTATGAAGCGGCTTTGTGAGGAGGCCGGTCTGAATGCAAATGATCCGAACATCCTTCAGGCTGTCGCCGTTTATGTACAGAATGCAGGAACGTACGACCTCCTGACAGAGCCATATCCCAGCGATGATTATGCGGTATGGTTTCTGACGGAAGCACACCGCGGTTACTGCATCCATTTTGCCACTGCGGCTGCAGCGCTCTACCGTTCTCTTGGGATCCCGGCAAGAGTCACGGCCGGGTATCTGCTGGATGCACAGAAAGGGATCGAGGTTGAAGTGACCGCAGCAGACGCGCATGCCTGGGTTGAGGTCTATTGGGACGGATTGGGCTGGCTCCCTGTTGAAGTTACCGGTCAGAACGATACCAGGGATCCTTACGGCGATACCCCCCTTGAAGCGCCTTCTGAGGAAGGGAACGCCCAGGAAGACACAGTCTCTTCTGCCGGCGAAAAGGACGAAGAAACGCTTTCTACAGAAGCAAGCGAAACGGGCGAAGCTGGGGCGGCAGGCACAGAATCGCTCCCAGTCGGCATCGTTTCGGGAACAGATGCGCATGAGCCCGCGCAGGATACGGAACGAAGTTCCAAGACGATCCGGCGTCTCTGCATTGCCTTGTTCATGATCTTGCTTGCAGCTATGCTTCCTCTGCGTCGACTTGCTGTGAAAATGCTGCTTGACCGAGCCTATCATCAGGATGACCGGAGCAAAGCAGCTGTTGCGATCTATCGTTCCGCGTCATATGTCAAAAGCTTGGGTGCGGAGATCCCCTCAAAGATTGAGATTTGCGCAGAAAAGGCACGTTTCAGCAATCATGAGATAACCGAAGAGGAGATCGATGAAAACCTTGCTCTTCTGGAAGATACGATCCGAAATCTCTACCCGCAGCTCAAGCCATTGAACAGACTTCGCCTGAAATACTGGAGAGGCCTGCTGTAACAGAGGGCCCACCAATGAAAGATTGGTGGGTTCTCTTATCGGTTATTGATCAATTCCAAAGCGGCTGACAGCATTCTGGCTGCGTCGGAACGATGCAAAAGCTGACCCTCTGAAATATGCTGCGGTATCACATCATAGGCATTTAGATTCGCACAGGCTTGGGCAAGCGCTGCATCCATATGCTCATATCCGGCGATATAACTGACATCTTCCAGTTCCAGCGCGCGATCCAGAAAAGCGGCAGCCTCAGCACAGGTGATCGCCTCATCTCCGGAAAAAACAGTACCATCGTCGGTGGGGATTCCAGCATAAACACCCTGTATCGTTGCGGCGGACGCATAAGCTTTTTGCCATGCTGGGATCCCTTCATCATCCAGATAACCGGTTCGATAGATCCCTGTGACCGGAGCTTTTCCCGTCAAGGCCATGCACATGCTGAGAAACTCACCGCGTGTTACACGGACGTCGGGTTCAAAGCAATAGACACCTCAGATCTGTTTTCCTGTATAGAGTCCTGTTTCGCTGAGCACGACGGCCGCGTATTCATCAGAGCAGCCTTTCATATCGGCATAGACGACAGCTTTCTTCTGCTTCAATATTTGGATGATAACGGTGGCTTCCTGGGAATAGTTTCCCTCTTCGTCCATAGCTTTGTATCCGAAATAGTCTCTTCCCTTTTTGTTTTCCTTGGGGGTATAGATGAAGCTTCCGTCTTCCTGCAGTTGAATCATCCCCTTGACAGGCTCTGTAGTGATCACGAACTGCAGCGCGCCACCATCCGGATCGAAAGCGGACATCATGCCTCCAACCGAAACATTTGTATAAGTTTTTAATTCAAGGTTTTCCGCCACGGGCGCGGAGCCGACTGCGGCAGCCTGTCCTGCGGCATTGATAAAATACAGGACCGCCATCAAAAAAGAGATCAGGGACACGACCAAACGTTTCATAAAGCCCACCTCCTGCTTGTACCGGTATTT
>JAFTFD010000086.1 GCA_017449745.1 Lachnospiraceae bacterium | reverse complement strand
TTCCGATTACACTTACAGTGATATCTCCGCTTACCTGGCCTTCAGTTCACAGAGCCACTTTATCCGGAAATTCAAGGAAGTGACCGGATTTACACCGAAAGAATACCGCAGCATGCACTACAGAGACAGCAGCTTTTCGGAAAATGAGGCGTCGGAGTAAAATCGAATAAGATATGTAACGAAGAAGAGACCTGACGGTCTCTTTTTTTATTGTCTGCACATAATGAGATGAGGGAGGGAATCTTCTCCTTAATTCACAGGCAATACTGTTACTACAAAGAAAGTGCGATAAAACCGATGAATATAGGATAAGTTCTGTAAAACGTCTGATAAACTGCATATAACAAAACAAGGGAGGTCCGGATGGCTTCGGCCTCGCATTCAATAGTATAAAGGAGGAGATTATGTCTATTCTTAGTCTGAAGGGAAAAACAGTCATTATCACCGGAGCCAGTGCAGGTTTCGGACGCGGTACAGCGTATGCATTTGCAAAGGAAGGCGCTAATCTTGTGCTTACCGCAAGACGCGAGGAAAGATTAAAAGAAGCGGCAGATAAGTGCAAGGAGCTCGGCGGTAATGCAGTATATTATGTTGGCGACGCAAGAGATGAAGAAACGGCAATCAATACAGTGAAGCTTGCAGTAGATACCTTCGGAGGCGTAGATATTCTTGTAAATAATGCCGGCATCGGCCGTATCCTTTCCATTCTGGATACATCCATGGATGAATACGATCTGGTAATGGACTCCAATGTAAGAAGCGCATATGCATTCAGTAAATATGCAATTCCGGAGATGCTGAAAAAGCACAACGGACATATCATTATCGTTTCTTCTGTCACTGGAACGATTGGCCAGAAGAATGAGACTGCATATACGTGCAGTAAGTTTGCTGTCCGAGGCCTTGGCCAGGCACTGGTAGATGAATATCTGGATCAGGGTATCAAAACCACAGTTTTCTGCCCGCATGCCGGTGTAACTGAGTTTGAGATTGGCCATGGCAGAGATGCAGCAACCTGGGGAGATACAGGGTTCCTCTCACCGGAGGATGTCGGGCAGGCACTGGTAAGTGTATGCCAGCAGACGGATAACTGCTACGTTGCAGAGCTGAGGCTTGCTTCCAATAATGTCAAATTCCTGTAAGCGGAAGAAAAACAGCATGCAGTTAAGACAGCACCGGCCGTGATCACGAACCGGTGCTGCTTGTTATAACGAGCTATGTAAAGGAGGAATAAATTCATGAGCAAAAAAGGTGATTCCATACAAATTGCAAGAGCATATCTGGATAAGCTGGTTCTGGAAGGCCGTCTTTTCGGCGCAATAAAACCGAGCAGTAAGGTGACGGTTCTCGGAAGAGAATTTGAGACACCGATCATGACAGCTGCCCTCAGCCACTTAAAGGGCGGCATGAAAGGATTTGCGGATGGCGCAAGGCAGGCTGGAGCAATCTGCTCAATCGGCATGGGCGATAACGAGACTATGGCAGACGCCATTTCTTCAGGGGCGAGTGTTTTGAAAGTCATCAAACCTTATGAAGATGATGCGCAGATCTACAGCAGGATCCGATTCGCAGAAGAAAACGGCGCATTTGCTCTCGGTATGGATATTGAGCATGCGATCAACAACAATGAGGATACAGTTATGGTCCTCGGAGAGGATGTCCTTAAGGTTCCGTCCTTTGAAGAAATGAAGGCATATGTGGCGTCCACAAGGCTGCCTTTCTTCTTTAAAGGCGCTATGAGTGTACAGGACGCAATGATGGCAAAAAAAGCCGGTGCAGCCGGTATAATCCTTTCCCATCATAACAGCATTGCCATGTGGTCGATTCCTCCTTACGCTATGCTTGCGGAAATCCGTAAGGCCGTAGGAGATGATTTCATCCTGATTTCCGATGGCGGTATTGAGGACGGATATGACGCATTTAAGGTTCTTGCGTTTGGTGCGGATCTTGTAACCGTCGGAAGGCCTCTGATGGGTGCGTATAACACAGAGGGAACAGAAGGCGTCAGGAAAGTATTGGAGAAGATGACGGCAGAGCTTCGCAGTGCCATGTGGCATACAGGAGCTAAGGATGTGGAATCCATTGACAGGAGTGCTGTCCATGAAGCATGGTGGCTGTGATACTCCTGAAGCTTGATGAACACGAGGAGGCATGAGATGAAAGTACTCTGGATCGCAGGTGATAAATGGCATCCTGCAGAAGTGACAAGAAGAGGGCTGGCAGGTTTTGGAGAGCTGTTGAACGGGATTGAAATTGAACTGGTAGAAGACGCAAGAGATATTCTGTATCCTGCCATGCTACAGCGATATGACGTAGTTGTGAACGGCAAGCTCAACCATGTGAGCTCCGGTAACGATTATCTCTGGTTTGAAGAAGGAACGACGGAGGTCATGCCTTCGGATTTTGAAAGCTATGTGCGGTCTGGGAAGGGGTTTCTGTCTTTCCATGCCGGCAATATGGCCGATGACGGATCCGGCTATTCCCAGTTTGTAGGGAACTATTTCGTACAGCATCCGCAGAGATGCGAGGTTACCTATACGCCGGTTGGAACACACGCAGTTTTGGAAGGAGTCGGGGCATTTACGGTAAGAGATGAGCACTTTGAGCTGGCCGGATTTGCGGACGATATGAATGTGATTCTGAAGTCTGAATCCGCTTCCCAGTCTGAACAGGTAGCAGGGTATACCAGAGAAATGGGAAAAGGACGTCTTGCGATGCTGGCTCCGGGCCATCATGGAATGGTCTGGGAGAACCCGGAATTCAGAAAGCTCCTTGTGAACACACTGAAATGGTGTGCATTTGAAATCGGATAAACAAAAGGCGTAACAGTTCATGTTCCCAATGTGAGCAGTTGCAGCGGAGCAATCCAGCACATTTAACCTTTTGACTCCAAGGTCATAAAATAAAATCTGATAAAAAGAGCAGTATCTGTCTGAAACGGCGGAGTACTGCTCTTTTTTTACATTAATCACAGGAATATGATATCTGCTCCCGCTGCGATTTTATAAACTTTGTTTTGCCAGGATGTTCTTAAGCATGTATTTGCTGTGCCGGAATCCTGCAAGCCGGTTTGAAAGAATGCCGAACGAATGGCTATCAATCCATTCAATATGCAATCTTTCAGGAACCGTTTTCAGTACAATGCAGACATAGTCACAACAGACAGAAAACAGAAAAGGGGTTGAATATGAATCAGACAAAAAGAAAGGGAGCAGCCTCACTGCTGCTGAATGTCAAACGTTACTGGCCGCTGTATGTGATGTTTATACCTGGCGCAATTTATATGATTATCAACAACTATATGCCAATGGCAGGTCTCGTGGTGGCGTTTAAACAATACAACGCCAGGAAAGGAATTTTCGGCAGTCCGTTTATTGGATTGAAGAATTTTGAATTCCTGTTTAAGACACCGGATGCATATGTTATCACGCGCAATACCATTCTCTATAATGTCGTATTCATTGTTCTGAATATTACGTTGAGTGTCATCTTTGCCATCATGATTACGGACACGGCAAAGAAGTTTCTCCAGAAAACATATCAGAGTATGATCCTTTTTCCGTATCTGATGAGCAGCGTCATTTTAAGCTACATCGTCTTTGCATTTCTCAGCAGTGACAACGGAATCATGAATAATTCGATCCTCCCTGCATTGGGAATGAGTAAGATCAACTGGTATTCAGAACCGAAATACTGGCCGTTCATTCTGGTATTTGTGAATGCGTGGAAGGGGGTTGGATACGGATGCCTGATATTTATCTCCAATATCAACAGCATCGACCTGGAACTGTATGAGGCGGCTGATCTTGACGGCGCTTCCAGACTTCAGAAGATCAAGTACATCACGATGCCTTTTCTGAAGACTTCGATCATCACGCTAGTATTAGTCAATGTCGGTCATATTTTCTACTCGGATTTCGGACTGTTTTACCAGGTGCCAAGAAACTCAGGTCTCCTCTTCCCGACGACGAATGTCATCGATACATACGTTTATCGGGGACTCATGGAAAACAATAACATAGGAATGTCTGCGGCAGCAGGATTCTATCAGTCGGTTGTCGGATTTGTCATTGTCATACTGGCCAACTGGATCGTCGGCAAGTTTGATGAAGACAGCACATTATTCTAAGAGAGGAGGAACCTTGAAATGAAAACAAGAAAAGGTGAGACAGGATATCAGCTGTTTATCAATACCGTAATGATCATAGTTGTCATCATTATCGTCCTTCCCTTCCTCCTTCTGTTTATGTCATCGATCACGGAGGAAAGTGTACTGCTTACAAATGGATATAGTTTCTTTCCGGCAAAATTTTCGGCAGCATCCTATGCGTACATCATCCGTTCCAGTCAGAAAATATTCCAGGCATACGGAATCACAATTGCGCTCACGGCGATTGGCACGATTGCCAATGTACTGCTGGCTGCGCTGATGGCATATCCACTGAGTATTAAGAGGCTTCCGGGAAGAAAAATCATGGCCTTCTTCGTATTCTTCACGATGCTGTTTAACGGAGGCCTTGTTCCGTCTTACCTTATCTGGAACGGGGTATTCCATGTGAAGGACACCTTCTGGGGACAGCTTCTTCCCAACATCCTTTGCAGCGCATGGAATGTCGTGATGATCCGCACTTACTTTACTACCAGTATTCCTGAGAGCCTCTATGAAGCGGCGGAGATTGACGGCGCAGGACAGTTCAGGATTTTTTCAAAGATCGTCCTGCCGCTGGGAAAACCAATTCTGGTAACTATGGGGACATTCTCCGGACTTGCTTATTGGAATGACTGGACGAACGGTCTGTATTATATCCAGCAAAAGAAGACTTTGTTCAATATCCAGAATCTGCTGAATCAAATGGTTTCGAACCTCCAGTATCTGTCCCAGCAGGGAACCATGACATCGGAAATGGCGGCGGCACTGCCCAGAACCGGGGTACAGATGGCAATTGCATTCGTCGCGATCCTGCCGATTATGCTGGTGTTTCCATTCTTCTATAAGTATTACGCAAAAGGAATTACCGTCGGTGCTGTCAAGGGATGATTCATCCGAAGAAAATGACATGATTCACAGATGTATGGTATAGCTGCGGCGGTAATTCAAATAAACTTAACGTACAGACACGTAAAGAACAAGACATCAGGAAGGTAACAATCAAAGATATTAACGCTGTTTTAAGAAACAATACATCAAACAAAATCAGGGGATTGATATGAAAGTATTTATCGCCGGTGGAACCGGCAACATGGGACAGAATTTAACCAGGAAACTGCTTGATAAAGGGCATGAGGTCGTTTTGCTGACTCGTACGCCGGATCGGATAGCAGGTCTTATCGGAAGGGAGAACGTAACATTTGTCAAAGGCAGCATTCTCGATTTCGATGCTCTCAGAGCAGGGCTCAAAGGGTGTGATGCAGTTGTGGACTTTGCTTTGAATATGGACGGCAGGACCCCGCTCGATATCCTTGATAATGAAACACGCGGCGTTGTCGGACTTCTTCAGCTGGCAGAAGAAGCCGGGGCTAAAAAGTTTATCTACACCAGCACAGTAGCAGTCATGGGGCCCGGTGTGACGGAAGATGATCCGATCCGCCCTTGGGGATTATACGGCGCAACTAAAGCAGCCGCAGAGGCATATGTTAAGGGATTTCACGAATATTTTGCCGGATTCAACGGGGAACGGGATAAGCCGGTGACGATGCTGAGAAATATCGTAAGACCCGGTGAGACTTTTTCAGATCCTGCTTTCGAAGGCGGCGCAAGTGAGTCCTGGCCGCTGATCCGCAACATTGTCCGAAAGGTATATAAAGGAGAGAATCTGGAGTTCAACATTAATGAGGGCTGCCAGTGGGCTGCCGGAAAACAGGTAGCTGACGTCTATATGGCAATTCTGGAGAGTGATGTGAATCAGGAGATCTTCCTTGCGGTCGGCTCTGCATTTGTAAGACATGCGGAAATTGCGGAAATGGCGAAAGAGCTGCTTCCTAAGTCCCCTTCCATAATTACCGTAACGGGAGAGGAAGATCCATGGCCGCTCAGAAGCACTAAGAAGATCAAAGACTATTTCGGAATTGAATATACCGGAAAAGAGTATCTCAAAGATCACATTGCATGGTTGATTGACCAATGCAGGAAAGAAGAAGCCGGAGAACCCACACAGGATTACAACCATAGTACAAAATAAGCAATGTCTGACGTTTCACAAAATGTTATACGCGGGGATGGACAATATCTTCGTTTGAATTGTAAGCATTCAAAGATCAAATATTACAGGAGGATTAAGATGAAAAGAGCAGTGGCATTATTATTGACAGCTGTCATGAGCGTTTCTGTACTGGCGGGATGCGGATCCGGTGGTTCCGACAGCAGCTCCGGTGCAGCATCAGCTGCAGATACTGCGCAGAGTGGTTCTGCAGGTGAGGAAGCAGCGGCTTCTGAGGACAGCAGCAGTGAAATAACAACAACAGCATACGGCGAGTATACAGCGGAGAACCCATATCAGCTCCGTTTTGCATACGTCGAGTATTATGATGAAGACGAACAGGCACGCAAGGATGTAGCAGCTGCCATGAATGAGATTCTGATTCCGCAGTATCACATTGAGGTGGAACTGTATCCGCTGACATGGAATTTCGGACAGGAAGAGTCACTGATGATTTCCGGCGGAGATAAGCTGGATGTCATGACTGTCGGCGGTGAATTTGCACAGGGTCAGATGAATATGAATGGACTGATTAATCTTCGTCCTTATCTGGATTCTGCAGCAGGACAGCCCATCAAGGACGTGCTGGGTGAGAAGGAAGCTTACCTTATGTCCATCGGCGATTTTACCTACGGCATTCCTTCCATGGCAGCACTTTGTGAATATGCATTCCGCCGCGGATTTATTATGAGGGCTGATATCTGTGACGAACTCGGCATCTCTGAGAAATACAATCTTCAGCTGAATGATGACGGTTATTATGGGGTGTATTACAGCCTTGACACCATGGAAGAGATCCTTCGCCAGGTTCATGAAACATATCCGGAAATGATTCCGCTGTATTTTGACAAGAATAATGAGGCAAGGCTGACCTGGTTTGATTCCCTGAACGATGACTTTGGCGTTCTGGATGTAGCAGCAGATCCGGATTCCACTACAGTAGTAAATAAGTTTGAAACACAGACATATCATGATTTTGCTGAAAGGATGGCTCGCTGGTATGATGAGGGCCTGATCTATGGAGACAGTGTCAACATGGAAGACGGATGGGGCAATCTGCTGGCAGCAGGAAATACATTCTCTTCGACACAATCTATCAAAGGCGGATGCCTCCTCGACATCCCCAGTAGCCAGTATGATTACTATGTTATGCATGTCGGTGTTCCGGAGGCAAATATCAGCTCTTCTACTATCAATTTCATGAATGCAGGTATCTGCTCTAATTCCGATGACCCGGATATGGCCTGGAATTTCATTGTTGCACTTTATACAAATCCTGCACTGATGGAAACATGGCAGTATGGAATTAAGGATGTCCACTATCAGATCCTCGATGACGGCAGTGCTTATTTTGTAGATGGTGAAGATGCAGCAAGCTATACCTATCACCAGAATTCCACATGGCAGATGGGCGATTACACCACAATTCCGGTATGGAACAACGCTGCAGGAGATATTTCTTACTGGGAGAAGAGAATCACGCTGGGCACATGGACCAGGTATTCACCTGCTTATGGCTTTAATTTCGACAGCACGGAGTATCAGACACAGATCACAGCGCTGAACAACGTATTAGCCTCTTACAAGTCTGCTCTCGAGCATGGTGCTATCGGAGGTGTTGACAAGCTGGATTCCACTTTAAAGTCATTAAATGATGCACTCTATGCAGCCGGTCTTCAGGATGTAATAGATGCAAAACAGGCACAGCTGGACGCCTGGATCGAGGCAAATGGAGGCCCTGCACAGACACCGCAGGAAAACCTTGATAAGCTTGCCGGATGCACACTTGGTGAGTAATGTGTGAGCAGTAAACAGCATCAACGTATTAATAATCCCCGGGTCTGCTGAAAGATCCGGGGTAACTATTCAGGTAACACTTTGAACGTGAACAGTTACGACCCGTTGATTATTAACAGGTATGCGTATTGATACGATGCCGGAAGAAGAGAGGAAAGATATGCTGAACAGAGTCGTTTTTCAAAGCGCAGAGACAGTCCCTGATGTAAAGCTGTCACACAATGTGATTTATGTTAGGACACAGGAGCAGGCAGAGCAGGAAGCAGCACTACAGGAATCAACTGCTGATACAGATGTAGTGGTTACGGAGAATCTCTATGAGAACTACATACCATCTCTGGCGCAGACAGGCGGTGTTGTTGCTTCAGACGTTGTGATCAGTGATGACACGATACTGGAAAAGGGTCTGATCGTCTGTGGAAAACTGACAGTTGCGGAAGGTACTACCCTGGTTGTCAGAAAGGGCGGCCCGGTTGTCGCACAGAGTGCGGAATTCGCAGGGCATATCCTGTTTGAGGCTGGCGACTATGGCTTCAAACCCGGACACGTCGTTGGACCGGATGCTGATCTGGATCCGGAGTTTGTCTACATAGCAGGACATACGGATTTTACGGCTAAAGGCACGAGTGTGACGGGAACTGGCGTTAACTTTTACACTAACTCCGCAGATATGAAGGCAGACGCTGTTTTTACAGGTATGATTTTCTATGACCGGCTCATCGTCCGCAGGGGTGTAACACTGACATCAAAGGACGGCTGCTGGCTCAACTGGATCCATGCCGAGCTCGAAGATAATGTTACATTCAAGGTTTCAGAGACGGAGATTTGTGTCCTCGAATACATCCATACAGATAAGGGCGGGGGTTATTACAACCATACCGGCTTCGGAACTACAAAAATAGGGAAGAATGTGAAACTCATCGGCGACGATACCTTCTGCTGGTTCTGGATGGGAGATCTGGACGGGCGGTTTGCAGATGTACGGGGAACGATCGTCATGAAAGCAAAGCAGCTCGTTCAGGTAAATCCGGACGATCTGGATAACTTTGAGACTTCTGAGATCACAGGCAGCGGTACAACGGAAGATCCATACAGAATGACGTTTCATGAGAAAGACACGAACCGCAGCTATGTGACAGGCAGAAAGCTGTCTATGGACGCGGCGGTGAATAATCGGGTACAGGACAAATTTCCTGACTGTGTGTTGTTTGATTACTGGGAAGATGAAGTAAACGGACACCTGCTGAAACGTGTCCTGGGTTTCAGGAGCCTCAGGGCAGGGAATATCCTGATTCACAAGATGGACGATGTAGAATCCCTTGTATATTTTGCTGACGAGGTTGTCTACGCTGAGGAGTGCTAAGATTCACCATATCCACTATGATGTATGGCGGTCCCGGAAGGGCTTGCGAAATCAGTGAGAAGCACTGCCTGTGCGGCATGACATAATTTCAATGATTGTGCTATCGGGAATGCTGTATTTCTGGTAATATAACAGCATATCGTAAAAGTAATTTGCAGGAATCATCCGGAAGCGATTTTGCGGGAGTCTGCAAATAAAAGAAGGGAGCAAATATGAGTGAAGTAAAAAAAGTCAGAACAGCGGTTGTCGGCTGCGGCATGATCAGCAACATCTATATCCGCAATCTGAAGAACCTGTTTTATATCATTGATCTTGTCGCGGTCTGTGATCTTTTTGAAGCTGCTGCCAAAAGGCAGGCCGAAGCTTTTGGCGTTGAGAGAGTCATGACCATCGACGAGGTGGCGGCTGCAGACGATATTGAGCTGGTGATCAACCTCACAGGTCCTGTTGCGCACTATGATGTTATCAAAAAGATGCTGCTCGCCGGCAAGCACTGCTACACTGAGAAAATGTTCACAACAGATCTAGATCAGGCAAGAGAGCTGGTGGATATTGCCAATGAGAAAGGGCTTTACCTTGGCGTCGCACCGGACACCGTGCTCGGGGCAGGCATTCAGACGGCAAAGAGGGTCCTGGATGCCGGATTTATCGGAGATGTTACTTCCGTACAGGTACACGTCAACCGAAACCAGACACTGAATTCCGAAATCTTTAAGTTCCTGCGCAACAACGGCGGCGCTCTGCCGTATGATGTCGGTATTTATTATGTCGGTGCACTGTTGACGCTGTTAGGACCGGTCAAAACCATCCAGGCTGTCGGGAAGCCCGCACCTGTACATGAAGCGCAGATGCTGTTTGCTTCGGATCCTGGGGAAAGCTGGCAGATCCCCGGGAACAATATCCTGGCAGCTGCTCTGGAGTTTGAGAGCGGCGCCGTAGGAAGCGTTCTGTTTGACGGCAATACTACGAATTCCACACAGCATGGATTTACCATTTATGGAACAAAGGGAATCCTGAAGGTCGGTGATCCAAACGAGTTCAACGGAGAGGTCAGGCTGATCCTTCCGGAGAGCGGTGAGGCAGTTGTTCCGTTTACACACGGATATGACGGTAAGAATGTCCTTGGCGGCGAGCCTCAATGGTTCGACGGCTACGGTAACCGCGGCATCGGTGTTGCGGAGATGGCATGGGCGATCCGCAAAGGCAGAAAGAACAATCGCTGCAGCAAAGAGTACGGTCTCCATTGCATGGAAGTACTGATCGGTATGGATGAAGCGGCAGCGAGCGGAAAGACATACGAACCGAAGTCGAGGTTTGTAATGGAAGGACTGACGCCGGGCTATTATTCCACAAACGGCGGCGGCAGAGGCGATGCGGAGAGATCCTTAATGGACTAAGATAGTAGAGGGATATGAGGTCTATGCATAGATGCTGATGAAGCTCTTTGGACAGTGGATACCTGATTCCTGAAGTCGGTCTCATATGATATTACACTGTTCAGAAAGGTGCGCAGCGCCGGTGCAGCAGGATATGGGATATCTACCCTGTTTTCAGGGATCCTTGTAGAACGTTCCGGGTATGGCCACGCTCTTGTGCTCTCGAGTATACTCCTGGTGACAACAATACTTCTGTGCGGAGGGGTATATGAGCAAAGTGTGGAAAACGTCCCGGCAGATACAGGAATCAGCGATCCTAAGCGCGGAGACAGGAAGACACCGCGAGCACTTTCCTTCCTGCACAGTCCCATGTACATTATCTGGGTCGTCATGCTCCTGCTCTCAGGTTTGTCAACGTCGCCTGTGGGGAATCTTAAGATCGTGATCCTTGAGCGGGCAGGAATCGGCGCAGGGGCTCTCGGGATGGACGGGTTCCTTGGCTGTGCAGTACAGTTTGTCATGTTCTTTGCTGTCAGCAAACTGGAAAAATCAACCCCCATACAGCGGATGATGATCGTTTCCGCGTGTGTCATAACCGGAATTGCTTTTTATATGAGCGCATCTTCAGCAGTTATGGTTTACATGGGGAGCATGCTGTTCTATGGGATTTTCAGCATTATCAATCCCTGTACAAGGGAAATCGTCAGAGACTGCGTGGATGAAAACGACCAGACGACGGCCATTGGGATTGCCGACGCCGCTCAGAACAATATTTCTACGATGATCTCCATGCTGTATTCCGGTTTTATATCAGAAAGAGTCGGTGTAAATACACTGCTGTCGGTTTGTATGGTAATGGCTGTGGCTACAGCTGCCCTTTGTATGATGCTCGCGGCAAGATCCGCTTCTTTGTCACACAGGGGCAGGAAAAAAAGATCCAGGCAGGCTGCATGAAGAATAATCAGGAGGTTAATACTATGTCGGAAGACGGAAGAAAATATGTACCCTTTGAGGCACGTACAGGAAACGAATCTATTGTATATTTCACAAGAGACCTTTCTGCGGAAGGACTTCGAAAGGTATATGCCAAAGTTAATGCCCGGATGACAGGTAAGGTCGGCATCAAGCTCCACACCGGAGAGCCGCACGGACCGAACATCATTCCGCGTGAATGGGTAAAGGAACTTGTTGAAAATGACCTTCCGGACGGCGTTATCGTGGAAACGAACACTTATTACGGAGGAGACAGGGATACAACCGAAAAACACAGAAAAACGCTTGAGGTCAACGGCTGGACTTTCTGCCCTGTAGATATTATGGACGAGGAAGGAACCGTCACTCTTCCTGTAAAAGGCGGCAAGTGGTTTACCGAGATGTCGCACGGTTCACACATGCTGGATTACGATTCGCTTTTTGTCCTGACTCATTTTAAGGGACATACCATGGGCGGATTCGGCGGCGCAAATAAGAACATCGGCATCGGCTGTGCGGATGGAAAAATCGGCAAGGCGTGGATCCATGCCAAGGACGGAAATGAGTGGGGCGTCGTGGAAGAGGAACTGATGGAAAAAATCTCCGAGTCGACCAAGGCGACCATCGATCATTTCGGCAAAAACGTGACTTATGTCAGCGTGATGAGAAATATGTCGGTCTCCTGTGACTGTGAAGGTGTCGCTGCGGCCCCGGTCGTCACACCGGACGTCGGAATCCTCGGATCTACAGATATTCTTGCCATTGACCAGGCTGCTGTTGATCTGATCTATGCCATGAACGAAGAAGATCACAAAGACATGCTGGAGCGCATCGAGACAAGACATGGCCTTCGTCAGCTTTCTTACATGAAGGAACTGGGGATGGGAAATGACAGATATGTCCTGATCGACCTCGACAATGACGAGGTTCGTATCTGCGCAAAGGAAGCTGTAAAGGATGTCAAGCCGTTTGTCAGAATGATTGCAAAGTAACAGCCTGGCGGTTTGAAATCGGTATGGTTTTATGAAGAGGTTGCCTCATGAGGACCGGTAAAACCGGCCTTCATGAGGTTTGCTTTCTTTTATACATCATGCGTCATGGAGGATTATTATGACACTAAAGGATTTTTTTGTCGATAACCCGCGGACAGCACTCGCCTTCTCAGGAGGCGTAGACTCGGCGTACCTTCTGTATGCGGCGCTGAAATACGGAGCGGATGTCCGCGCTTATTACGTCAAGAGCGCTTTTCAGCCTCAGTTTGAGTTCGAGGATGCGTGCCGGCTGGCGGAGGAGCTTCATGCCGATATGAAAGTGATCAGCGTGGACGTGCTCTCAGATAAGACGGTTGCGGCGAATCCGGCAGACAGATGCTATTATTGCAAACGTGTGATTTTCGGAACGATCATGCAGGCTGCGGCAGCAGACGGATACACGGTCCTGCTCGACGGCACAAACGCCTCGGACGAGGAAGGCGACAGGCCGGGGATGCGCGCTCTGCGTGAGCTTTGCGTGCGTTCTCCGCTGCGGGAAGCCGGCCTGACAAAAACGCAGATCCGGCAGCTCTCCAAAGAGGCAGGACTCTTTACATGGGACAAACCCGCTTATGCCTGCCTGGCTACGAGGATCCCTTCCGGAGAAGAGATCACGGCGGAAAAACTTGCGGCAACGGAGGCGGCGGAAGAGTATCTGTTTTCTCTTGGGTTTACCGATTTCCGTGTGCGCCGTTTCGGAGGGGGAGCAAGGCTCCAGGTGCCGGCGGAACAGATCGGCAGGGTCCTCGAACAGAGGGAGCAGATACTCGGAGAGCTTGAAAAATACTATTCTGCGGTGCTGCTGGATCTGAAGACCCGGTAGAGCAAAGAAGCCGTGGCAGAAGAGATTGCTGTATGTAGAAAATAGAGGTTACATTCGGATGAACGGGAAGAATCAGAAAATAAGAGTACTTGTAATAGACGCACAGGGCGGCGGGATCGGGCGCCAGCTGGTCCAGCAGATCCGGGAGACCCTGCCGCAGGTGCATATTACTGCAGTGGGCAGCAATACAGCGGCGACTGCCGCCATGCTCAAGGCCGGTGCGGATACAGCGGCGACCGGAGAGAATTCTGTCGTTGTGGGGGCAAGGAATGCGGACTTTATCATAGGTCCGGTCGGGATCATCATTGCCGATGCAATGGCCGGCGAGATCACTCCCCGCATGGCGCTTGCCGTCGCGCAGTCACAGGGTCAGCGGATCCTGATCCCTTTCAATAACTGTGATAATTATATTGCCGGGGTACAGAGCGGCGGGATAGGAATGTTGATCGCGGATGCCGTCCGGGAACTCACGGCACGGGTAGGAAGTTTTTTTGGCTGAAGGAGGAATGTTCAGACCGTATCATTTTTTTGCACAAAAGATTAAAAACAGTCAGAGCGGTTCAAGACAGATGTCCGGGGAGCGTACATATCGCTTTCAGGCATCTGTTTTTTTGTTGCTGACCATATGTATAGAACGAATTTTTGTTAAAATTGCAGGGTTCGAACAGGTTCGAATGGGAAAAATGACGAATTCACAAAAATGCCCTGATTTTCGCAACGTTAGTGTTGGCTAATTGTGCTAATGGATTATACAATAAAGTGTAATACTGTTAAATTATTATCAATACAGCATTGCAACAGCATAACCATCAAACCAATAAATTTTCAGAAAGGAATCATTATGGCTAAGCTATCAGAACAGGCGGTACAGACCATCAACGAGATCTGTGACCGC
>JAFTFD010000085.1 GCA_017449745.1 Lachnospiraceae bacterium | reverse complement strand
CGATCGCGTCAATATCCCCGGAATACTCAGGAACATCAAAGGATACCTGAACATGCGACTGCGCGGCGAGGTTATAGATTTCGTCCGGCCGGATTTCACTGATAATGCGGATCAGTGAAGATGAATCGGAAAGGTCTCCGTCATGTGTTTTGATCAGCCCCTTCTCCAACAGGTGATCGATCCGGGCCGTGTTGGAGATCGAAGCCCGTCTTGTGATTCCATGAACCTCATATCCCTTTTCAAGGAGAAACTCCGCGAGATAAGATCCGTCCTGACCTGTAATACCGGTGATTAATGCTTTTTTCATGTTACCTCCAAACTGTATTTCCTGGTGCGAAGGTTCCGCATTAAGAAAACACGGAAAGCCGCCTGGCCTGGCGGATTTCTCTAAACAAATATGCGCTGCACTTATTATGAAATTTCACTGTCAAATGTCATTCCGCATTGGTCCAGCCAACATTATAATACAAACGCGCCATAATTTCTCCCCCCTGTCCCAAAATCAGGATCTGGACGTCATCATAATAATGCTCTTCCATATCCAGGATATTGTTCTCAAGATCGCCCTCCTGATAAAGTGCGCCGAAATTCTGCTGGCCGATATACATTGTATCGCCGAATATCGAATCGAAGTGCTCGATCACAGCCGGGCCCGCCAGTTCAAACCATTTGCGTCCTTCCCCATAATCACGGGAATAGTCCTGCAGCAGCAGATAAGGGCCGCCCTGCTCCGCTGCTGTCTCCGGAAGGTCCGTCCCTGAAATCTGCTTCAGGAGCCTTACCACCTGCGGATCGTAAAGTGCCGGCGATCCGCCCGGGATATAAACCACCGCCGTTGCCCCGAGCATTTCGATCTCCCCCAGCTCCATGTAAAGATCCTCCTCCCAGGTCAGGCGGCTGATCCAGTCGGACTGCCATCTCTGAAGGCACCTTTCAAATGCCTCATACCCAGGCTCTCCTCTGTGATCTTCCAGTATTTTCGCAGCTCCGTAGTTTTCATTCAGAAATTTTCCGATATAGGCAGTAACTTTCCTCATTCCAAAGGAATTAAGGTGAGAACCATCCGTGAGATCCGTATGCAGATCCACTATATGCGCAGGTCTTACGATCAGATTCCGGCATGGACCAGACTGTTCCAGGCTATCATGGCTGCTTCCGGCAACATCGTTATCCGTTCCCGCCGCATTTGCCTCGTCACCGGGAGGAAGCGCCGCAAGAACCTCATCGCTCTCTCCCGCATAGAGCATGTTGATAAAAGGAATGCCCTCCGCTGCCGCAATATCCGCCGCCGTATTCACAGCCTGAATATCCTGTTCATAATACTCCGCCATGGGCATGAAAGTCAGTATCACGCCGATATTCCTGCTGCGGCACAGAGCGATAATGCGGTGCAAATATTCTGTGCAGACCGTTTGCTCCGGAAGTTTTTCATCATAGACATCGTAATGGTATGCGCTCTCGTTCAGCGACATTTCATGCCAGGAACCTGCCCCCAGATATCTGTTGGTTCCTTCCTGCTCTTCCACCGGGAGGTAGTCGTCCCTGATCAGGTGATCCCACCGTGAATGATACAGCATAAAATTCCAGTAAAACTCCTGCCTTGTCTGCGGATCCTTAATGAGATCACGGATCATCCGGACTTTATTGAGCGAAAATCCCGGCAGGAAATCCGTCATTTCGTGCAGCAGGGAAATATTATTGCGCAGATCCGCCTCTGATTGTTTTCCGTCCATCACGTCATCATAATGATAATTCCTGTCCAGCGCCCACAGATCGACTACAACACATTTCGGCTGACAATAGTCCAGCGCATTGACCAGCATCCAATAGGACTCTGTCGTCATACATCCGTGCCTGCCCATATTGTAGGCAGTGATTCCGTATTCCTGATAGAGCTGCACCGGATTCACGGCATACAACATGTGTGACGAGCCCAGAAACAGGACGTCAATCTTATCCGCGTTCGCGGTAAATCCGTTATATTTCTGCCGGCTGTCTTTTTTCTCAGTGACTCTGCCTGCTGCCAGGATCATAGCAGCCGCCAGCAACCAAAAAATAATAACTTTCAGGACCGTTTTTATTCTTTTCTCGTATTTATCTGATGCCATGATTCAGAACCTGTACAGCTAAAAATTATAGTAGATAAAACTGCCCGCGTCATACCCTGGTCCCCAGATTCCGCATAACAGCACCAAAAGGATACCGAACAGGTAAACCGGCCAGCGAATCCATATCCTCTGGTCAGCGATCCATTCACTGATCCTGACTCCGCGCTCGTTCAGGATATCAACGAAGACAACGATGATGATTCCCAGCAAGACCAGCCTCACACCCGGCGCAGACTCTCCGAGGGAATACAGTCCCCCGTTCATCAGCTGCCAGAACATGGGATGCCTGAACCTCGACATGATCAGCATGGCTTTTGACAGAGATTCCGCGCGGAACAGGATCCACGCAGCGTTTACAAGCGTGAATGTAACTGCGGTTCTGAAAACTCTAAGGCTCATATTATCTGCCTGCTCGTTAATATGCAGCAGTTTCCGGATTCCTGTCTTCACCGGCTGCAGCTGGCTTCCAGTCACCTGATAGATTCCATGCAGCAGCCCCCACAGAATAAAAGTCCATCCGGCCCCGTGCCAGATGCCGCTGATCAGAAAAACGATCATTATATTGGCCATTTTCCGCACCTGACCTTTCCGGTTTCCTCCCAGGGGAATATAGACATAATCACGCAGCCATGAGGAAAGCGAAATATGCCATCTTCTCCAGAAATCGGCAACGCTGACAGCCAGATAAGGGGCTTTAAAATTCTCGCAAATTTCAATACCGAGGCTTTTTCCTATGCCGATAGCAATATGGGAATAGCCCGCAAAATCACAGTATATCTGCAAGGTATACATCACGGATGCAGCTGCCGTCATTGCCCCGCCGTAAGCCGCCGGATCTGTATAAACCGTATCCACCATTCCCGCGATCCGGTCTGCGAGAACCATTTTCATGAAAAGTCCCCACAGGATCCTGACAAAACCGTCCCTTATCCGTACCGTATCAAACCGGATCTGCGACGCATGGTCTTCATCAAACTGGGGCAGCAGATGTCCTGCCCTCTCGATCGGGCCTGACAGCACGATCGGAAAGAAACAGAGATAGAGCAGATATTTCAGGAAATTCTTTTCCGCCCGGATCTTCTTTTTGTATACATCAACGCTATAGCTGACCGCCTGGAAAATATAAAATGAGATGCCTACCGGCAAAAAACCGTTTCCCAGTCTGCCGCCGGACAGAAAGCCGGCATATTTGAACCATCCCAGAACGGCAAGGCAGAAAACGACAGACAGGCAGGCACATACTTTACCTGCTTTCGTACTGCCGAGTTCCTCAGCTCTTCCGGTAAGAAGCCAGCTGACTGCGGCAACAGCCATCAGCACAGGAAGACATCTGTAATCCTGTGTCCCGTAAAACAGCAGCCCGCAGCCAGCAGCACAAGATATCTGCCCCGGGGAGGACAGAGATAGTAAATCCCGAGTACGGTCAGGAAAAATATCAGGAATTCAATGGATGTTATCTGCATATGCAATCAGTCTTTTATTTCCGGATTCTTTTCTTGAAACAGAAGCCGGATCTCTCAGTATATCCATGTCTATAGATGCTATTTGCCACGGATTATACCACAATTAGGCATCATGAATACAGACACAAAAAGAACCGCTGCCTATAGCAGACAGCAGTTCTTACATGACATGATCCCTATATATACAGTCTGAATCTGAAAATCAGATCCTGCTTTCCGTTTCTCAGCGCACGACCATCAGTGAATTAATATCCGCACCGATTACAGCGCTTGCTGTTGCCAGGATATCCGGCGAAAGCGCATTTGCATACCAGGAGTAAGCCAGTTTGTGGGAGAAGTCCGGATTCATGACACCGAAGGACATGCCTTCCAGCACTTCCTCCGCCGCATCGCACTCTCTCGGGAAGAAACCGTCGATGTGCTGGTTTTTCATAGCCTGCAGATAACCATAGACAGTAGAGACCGCCTGGATCGTCTCATCTCCGCCGAAGAACGGGTTG
>JAFTFD010000084.1 GCA_017449745.1 Lachnospiraceae bacterium | reverse complement strand
CCAGAGGGCGATCCGCCATGTGCTCTACAACTGCACGGTGAGCGCACGTCCCACGGTGGAAAGCTCCACGAAAGAGGATACCATCGAGCCGGGAACAGAGACCCTCGCCATCAGCGCAGATCCGAGGGATGACGGGCTGGTGAAGGCAAAGAGCGGTGATGATACGAATACCACGACCTACCAGAACTGGTATCAGTCGGTATATATCCCGTCCACGTCAGCCGGATCGGGCAGCGGATCAGGCAGTGGGTCAGGCGGCAGCGACAACAGCGAAGAGCCTCAGGGCTGAGAAAGGAAGGTAGAAAGCTATGCTTAAAAAGACTGTAACCATCGGTGATAAGGAGGTCACCTTCAAAAGCTCCGCAGCGATCCCGAGGATGTACCGCATCAAGTTCAAGAGGGATATCTTCAAGGATCTGACAAAGCTGGAGAAATCCTACAAGGACAAGGGGGACGGCACAACGGAAATGGAGATAGAGGATCTGGAGATCTTCGAGAACGTGGCTTACGTCATGGCACTCCATGCAGACCCGTCCATCCCGGGAGAGATCGGCGAATGGCTCGACCAGTTCGAGATGTTCTCCATCTACGAAATCCTCCCTGAAATCCTGGAGCTGTGGGGATCAAACCTTTTCACCGATGTGAACGCTAAAAAAAACTGAGGGCGACCGAGCGTGAGCTAACCACGCCGCTTTTCTTACTGCGGTGCATGGAGGTCGGGATATCCATGCCGGATCTCGACCTGCTCACCATCGGAGTCGTACTCGATATATGGACGGAAAAAGGCAATGACGGGGCATATTCGGAGAAAACCGTATACCTCGCTACGCAATCTGACTATGACGCCTTCTGACGATAAAAATGCAGATTGAAACAGAAATATCATGAGAAATAAAAACCCCACTCAGGCGTTGAACTTGGGTGGGGAGCTATTCTTCCTTGTGATTGGATTGACCATCTTCTGTGTGCTGATCAGGTTCCGTGAAGCCTTCTTTCACGAAGAGAACGGTCTCCTGATTGGTAGACAGATCTGTTTTTGTTTTCTTCAGCACGGTGTAAGGGCGTTGGTTTTCTTCATAATCACGCTCACCCTTGGTGAAGATTGAGCGGCAGATGCATTCACGGATGATAGCCCTTGGGCTTCCGCCGAACAGGAACACATAGGATACGCCATTGACCATGCTCGAGATCAGATAGTCCGCAGATATGTTTGTCCTGAAAGAGGAATACATATCGGGTCTGAATGAAAACAGCGTAAATGGACTGTCCAGAATGCTTTGGAGTATCAATAGGGCTTGTAGTCTTGGCTTTACAAGAGACTCATAATCAGCACCTTTTTCGATATCATCCTGTGTGATCTCGCCTTCGAGGATCTTCCGGATCATCTTCCTGGCATTGTAGCGTGGGAGAGACAGGTCGCTTAAGTATTGGAAACCTGCAAGGTGATAAAATTCCTCCGGCGCAAATGTGAGGAGAATTGTGTAGAGCTTCTTCTTAAATCCATAGATGAAGCTGTATCTGTATTGTGAAATGGAATCCCATTCTTTTGTGGCTTTATAAAGCAGAGAGTCCTTATAGTCGGACTCCGGCTTTGGGTTATTTGTTTCCATTGCGTATCTCCGTCATACATAGAAAGAGCCCTGCTCAACGCAAGGCTCTAAGCGTTTTCTTTCAACCCGGCGAACCGGAATCTAGTCGGCTTGTGGTGACGCATAAACCCACCGTCGTGCTCCGCATATGGCTGAAACCGACCCAGTCACATACATCATAGCACTCGATAGCTGGTCTCGCCGCTATCCTCTGTGACAATATTATAAGCCTTAGAAACTTAAATTACAAGGAATTTTTGAAAAATCAGAAAGAAATTTGAGGCAGAAAGGAGGCTTGAAAAATGGCCAATCGTATAGCCGGTATCACCGTCACCATTAACGGCGACACGACCGCCCTCAGCAAGAGTCTCGAGTCGGTCAACAAGACGATCAAAAATACACAGAGCCAGTTAAAGGACGTGGAACGCCTCCTGAAACTCGATCCGACGCATACGGAGCTTCTGTCGCAGAAACAGGGGCTCCTTAAGGATAAGATAAGTGCCACCAAGGATAAGCTGGATGCCTTGAAGCAGGCACAGGAACAGGCAAAACAGCAGATGGAGTCCGGCGACCTTGGAAAGGATAAGTATGATGCCCTTCAGCGAGAGATCGTGGCAACGGAGCAGGAACTTAAGAACCTAGCAAGGGAAGCCGCTGAAGCGAATGCGACCTTAAACAAGATCGATTCTGCGGGAAAGACGCTGGAATCCGTAGGCGGCAAGATGTCCGCTGTAGGCTCTACGCTTACAAGGAATGTGACTGCTCCCATCGTAGGGATCGGCGCAGCAGCCGTAAAGACTACTGCGGATTTCGACTCCCAGATGTCAAAGGTCTCTGCCATATCCGGGGCAACAGGAAAGGACTTTGATGCCCTGCGTGAGAAAGCCCGTGAGATGGGTGCAAAGACAAAGTTCTCCGCTACAGAGGCAGGACAGGGATTTGAATACATGGCCATGGCCGGATGGAAGACCGGGGACATGCTGGATGGTATCGAGGGCATCATGAACCTCGCTGCCGCATCAGGGGAAGACCTCGGTACCACCTCTGATATCGTAACGGATGCCCTGACCGCTTTCGGCCTGTCCGCAAAGGACTCCGGGCATTTCGCGGATATTCTTGCCGCGGCAAGCACGAACGCCAACACAAATGTCTCCATGCTCGGCGAGTCCTTCAAGTATGCGGCTCCTGTGGCAGGTGCGCTTGGCATCTCAGCAGAAGATACCTCTGTGGCTCTCGGCATCATGGCAAACTCAGGTGTCTAGGCATCCCACGCT
>JAFTFD010000083.1 GCA_017449745.1 Lachnospiraceae bacterium | reverse complement strand
TCTCCATCCAGGGAAAGCAAATCTCCCAGGGAGTCCTTCGTAGGGCTCCTCTGGGAGATCGTCATTTCCGCTACCCCGTTGGCATAGCCTGCCTCAGGGGAGGGGTGTTATAAATCAGTCCTTGACAAGTGTACCGGCGTAATTTCCGGATCTTGCGGGAGTTCTGTTATTCTGTATTAAAAAGCCTTGACCGAAACCCAAGTCACATCAAGCCTTGTAGACTACTCTCTTGAAGTTCTTCTTTCCTCTCTTTACGAGGATACCGTCCTTTAAGTCATCCTTTGCATAGGACTTTTTGATATCGGTGATCTTCTCGCCGTCAACGGTGACTCCGCCGCCCTGCACGTCGCGGCGTGCATCGGATCTGGATTTCTCAAGGCCTGCCTTGACGAGTACGGCCAGGATGTCCATTGTGCCGTCTTCCATGAAATCATCATCCGTAACAGCTTCTTCAGGAACGTTCTCCATATTGGTGGGATCGGCAACGCCGAAGAGCGCCTGTGCGCCTGCCTTTGCTTTCTTAGCCTCGTCCTCGCCGTGGACCAGCGTCGTCAGCTCATAAGCCAGGATGCTCTTGGCCTCGTTGAGCTGGCTTCCCTCCCACTTGTCCATCTCATCGATCTGGGCGAGCGGCAGGAAGGTCATCATGCGCAGGAATTTAAGGACGTCTGCGTCGTCGACGTTTCTCCAGTACTGGTAGAAATCGTAAGGGCTCGTCTTGTCGGGATCCAGCCAGACAGCTCCGCCGGCCGTCTTGCCCATCTTTGTGCCGTCGTGCTTGAGCAGCAGGGTGATCGTCATGGCATAGGCATCCTTGCCGAGCTTTTTGCGGATCAGTTCTGTGCCGCCGAGCATATTTGACCACTGGTCGTCACCGCCAAACTGCATGTTGCAGCCGTAATCCGTGTAGAGCTTGTAGAAGTCGTAGCTCTGCATCAGCATGTAGCTGAACTCAAGGAAAGAAAGGCCCTGCTCAAGGCGGTTCACATAGCAGCGGGCGCGCAGCATATCATTGACGGAGAAGCACGGTCCGATCTCTCTCATAAAATCGAGGAAGTTCAGATTCCGCAGCCAGTCCGCATTGTTGACCATCTGCGCCTTGCCCTCGCCGAACTCGATGAAGCGGCTCATCTGTTTCTTAAAGCACTCGCAGTTGTGATCGATCATATCGATCGTCATCATTTTGCGCATGTCGCTGCGACCGGAAGGGTCTCCGATCATGCCGGTGCCGCCGCCGACCAGGGCGATCGGCTTGTTGCCTGCTTCCTGAAGTCTCTTCATCAGGAGCAGCGCCATAAAGTGGCCTACATGCAGGCTGTCCGCAGTGGGGTCAAACCCAATATAAAAAGTAGCCTTGCCTGCGTTGATCAGGTCCTTGATCTCTTTCTCGTCTGTCAGCTGCGCCAGCAGGCCTCTCGCCTGCAGCTCATCGTAAATTGTCATTCCCTGTTCCATGTTTTATCAGTCTCCTTAATTAAGTATGGGACAATGGGGTCTGTCACTTTTGTCCCATTTATTTATGGGACAATGGGGTCTGTCACCTCTGTCCCATTTATTTACTATTCAGCCTTGCGGTCTCTTAACATCAGCTCTCTGACGGCCTCCGCGGGGTCTTTTCCCTCAAAAAGGATCGAGCAGATCTGGTTGATGATCGGCGTTTCCACGTGATATTTTTCTGCCAGCTGGCTCGATGCCCTTGCGGAAAATACGCCTTCGACGACCTGTCCGACCTCTTTCATGGCCTCTTCCGCACTCTTGCCCTGTCCGATCAGGATCCCGGCGCGCCGGTTCCTGGAGTGCATGGATGCACAGGTCACGATCAGGTCCCCGATCCCGGTCAGTCCGGAGAAGGTCTCCGGATTCCCGCCTGCTGCCGTTCCGAGTCTCGTGATCTCGGCAATTCCTCTGGTGATCAGCGCCGCCTTTGTGTTATCGCCGTATCCCAGTCCATCTGCGATCCCGGCGGCCAACGCGACCACGTTTTTAGCTGCAGCCCCGATCTGCATACCGAGAACATCTGGGCTCGTATAGACGCGCAGCGTCTCGCTCATGAAAATATCCTGCACGTAGGCAGCGATCTCCGGATTCGCGGAGCCCGCCACGATCAGGGTTGGCATTCCCCTGCCGACTTCTTCCGCGTGCGTAGGGCCGCACAGAACGGCCACGTCCGCCTCAGGGATCTCCTGGCTGATGATCTCGGAAAGCGTCATCAGGGAATTCTCTTCGAGTCCCTTGGCTACCGATACGATAAGAGGGCGGGGAAAACTGCTGCCGCAGCGCTTTTTGAGGTCTGCGCTGATCTCCTCGAGATCCTCGCCTTCCGAAAGGCGTCTTGCGGTCTCCTCGTTGCGCAGCCTGTGCCTTCTCTCGGACTCCTGCCGTACATAAGGCGCCATCATGCGAGCCGTACTGCGGGTAAAAGGCGAGGGCACGGCAAGGACCATCAGGTCCATTCCGTATATCGCTATGTCCAGTTTTGTAGTCGCCGTGATGCTGGCAGGAAGAAGGACCCCCGGAAGTTTTTCCTTCTGCTCATGAAAATCGTTGAGCATATTGACTTCGGATTCCGCAATGGACCAGACACAGACTTCATGCCCGTTGTTGCCAAGTGCACAGGTCAGTGCTGTTCCCCAGCTGCCGGCACCGATCATACCGATCTTTGCCATTTTTGTCTCCTAAAAACTTCAAATACTAATGAAACAAATATGTCTATACGTAATTCCACACGCCGCATGGCATAACATGACTCTACATGTTTCCCATGAAATCACATGATCTCGCTGTTTGTCTTGCGTTTCAGATATGTTTTACTCTCCTTGCCGCTGAGCAGCCGGGAGATGTTTGCGCGGTGGCGGTACCAGGCCATTCCGCTCAAGAATGCCTGGATCAGATACATCTCGATCAGCTGGCCCTGCGTAAGCGTCCCGAAGAGTCCCGCCTGGCCGCTGATGATCAGCTGGATCAGAACGCCGGCATACACCAGCAGGGATCCCAATGACACATAGTGGGTCAGCAGGAAGGGCACGAAAAACAGCAGCACTGCGACCGGCGCGAACGTCCAGTGGAACGCGAATACGAACCCGGCCAGCACCGCGACGCCCTTGCCTCCGCGGAAATGCATATAAAAAGGAAAATCATGTCCAAGGACGCATCCGAGCATCGTGTACATTTTGAGGAGATATGTGGTATCTCCGTAGGTCCTGCCGAACAGGAGCTGCACGATGACAAGCGCCGCAAGGCACTTGAGCATATCCAGGAAAAATACGATAATTCCCGTCTTCGTTCCCATGACACGCATGGCATTGGTCGTGCCGGAATTACCGCTTCCGTGTTCGCGGATATCGATTCCCTTCGTTTTCCCGATGATGTAAGCCCACTGGATCATTCCGAAACAGTAGCCGATGATTAGACATAACAGTCGTATCATTTTGATTCACCTTAAAAATTATTTTCCGTCTCTGCTGTCGCGCTCCCTGATGATGAATTTAAGAGGTGTACCCTTAAAACCGAAGGTCTGCCGGATCTGGTTCTCCAGATACCGCAGATAGGAGAAGTGCATCAGCTCCTTGTCGTTGACAAACAGCACAAATGTCGGATGCTTTACGCCGGCCTGCGTGCCGTAGAAGATCTTGAGCATTTTTCCTTTGTCTGAAGGCGGCTGCTGCATGATCGCAGCCTCCGTGAGGATCTCATTGAGAACGCCGGTCTGGATACGCATGTTCTGGTTCGCGCTGACCATGTCCACAGCCTCATAGATCCGGTTCAGTCGCTGGCCTGTCTTTGCCGAAATAAAGATCAGCTCCGCATAAGGAATGAAGGAAAGGATCTGATGGACCTTATCCGTAAATTCCTTCATGGTGTGGTTGTCTTTTTCAATCGCATCCCACTTGTTGACGCAGATGATCACGGCCTTGCCGCGCTCGTGGGCTATTCCCGCGATCTTGGCATCCTGTTCGGTGACGCCCTCTTCTGCGCTGATCACCAGGATCGCAATATCCGAGCGCTCCACTGCGGCGACCGCGCGGATGATCATGTAGCGCTCGAGCTCCTCGCTCACCTTATTTTTGCGCCGCAGTCCTGCGGTGTCAATAAAGACGTAATCTTTCCCTTTATGCCGGAC
>JAFTFD010000082.1 GCA_017449745.1 Lachnospiraceae bacterium | reverse complement strand
TGTTTTTTGCGCATATAGAGTCTTGCGCGGAGGATCTCGAAGGCTTTGTCCTTATTCTGGAACTGGCTTCGCTCATTCTGGCAGGTGACCACGATTCCCGTAGGGAAGTGGGTGATACGGATCGCCGAGCTCGTCTTGTTGATGTGCTGGCCGCCCGCGCCGCTGGAGCGGTATGTGTCGATCCGGATATCGTCCGGGTTGATCTCGATATCAATATTCGTATTCAGCTCCGGCATGACCTCGCAGGAGACAAAGGATGTCTGTCTCTTGCCCTGCGCATTGAACGGGCTGATGCGGACCAGGCGGTGAACGCCGTGCTCGCTTCTTAAGAATCCGTAGGCGTTCGTGCCGTTGATCTGGAAGTCCACGGATTTGATGCCGGCCTCGTCGCCATCCACCATGTTCATGACGTCCATGGTGAAGCCCTTCTTGTCGCACCACTTGGAATACATTCTGAAGAGCATGGAACACCAGTCACAGCTCTCCGTTCCGCCGGCACCGGCGTTCAGGGAGATGATCGCGTTGTTGGCGTCGTACTCTCCTGTAAGGAGGGTAGAAAGACGCATCTCCTCCAGTTTCTCTTCAAAGCTGTCGAGCTCCGCCCGGATCTCCGGGATCATGGAAGTGTCATTGTCCTCATTTCCCATTTCGATCAGGGACAGAATATCCTCATACTGCGCACACAGACCGTCTGCCTCGTCCACAGTCTTCTGCATATCCTTGAGCTCTTTCATCTTGCCGTTGGCTCTGTCCGTGTCATTCCAGAAATCAGGGGCCTCCATTTCTCTGGACAGCTCCTCGATGCGCTGTTTTTTGAATGGCAGGTTCAGGGAATCCACCGCCTGCTCCAGCGCTTCCTTATTTCCACCCAGCTCGATCTTCATCTGATCAAGTTCTACCATATTTCAAATATCCTTTCTGTTTCCGGGTACCAGTTTTCCTTAAGCTATTCCGCGCCCGTGGCAGTTCTTGTATTTTTTGCCGCTTCCGCAAGGGCAGGGATCGTTGGGATAGACTTTTTTCTCCATGCGCTTGGTGGGTGTCTTCTGCAGTGTGTCGTCCTTGTTGGTACCTGTGACCTTGGCGACCTGTTCACGCTCTACCTTCTGTTCGACCTTGATCCGATAAAGCGCGCGAACGGTATCCTCCATGATGCCGTCTGTCATCTCGTTAAACATATCGTAGCCGGCAATCTTGTATTCCACAAGCGGATCTCTCTGGCCATAGGCCTGAAGACCAATACTCTGGCGCAGCTGCTCCATATCGTCGATGTGGTTCATCCACTTGCTGTCGACCATCTTAAGGAGAATGACGCGCTCCACTTCGCGCAGCTGCTCAGGCTCGGCAAACTCCGCCTCTTTGGACTCGTACAGGCGCACAGCCTCTTCCTTGAGCTGCTGCTTGAGCCCTTCCTTGGTCTTATCCGTGATGCGGCCGCGGACGATCTTCTGCAGCGGAATGATCGGCAGCAGCAGGTCGTTGAGCTCGTTCAGATCCCAGTCATCGGAGGACTGGTCGTCGGAGATGGATGTGTCGACCGAATTTTCGACGATGTCCGTGATCATCTTGTAGATGGAATCACGCATGGACTCTCCGTCGAGCACCTGTCTTCTCTCTTTATAAATGATCTCGCGCTGCTCGTTCATGACCTGGTCATAATCCAGCAGGTTTTTACGAATTCCGAAGTTGTTAGATTCGATCTTCTTCTGCGCGCTCTCGATCGCCTTGGAGAGGGACTTATGTGTGATCTCCTGTCCCTCCGGGATCCCGAGGGCATTGAACATGGAGATCATTCTCTCAGAGCCGAACAGGCGCATCAGGTCATCTTCCAGGGAGATGTAGAAGCGGGACTCACCGGGATCGCCCTGACGTCCGCTTCGGCCTCGCAGCTGATTGTCGATACGGCGGGACTCATGTCTCTCCGTGCCGATAACTTTAAGTCCTCCTGCCGCCTTAGCCTCGTCATCCAGCTTGATATCCGTGCCTCGGCCGGCCATGTTGGTCGCGATCGTGACTGCCCCTGCCTGACCGGCGCCGGCGATGATCTGTGCCTCGATCTCATGATACTTGGCATTGAGGACATCATGCGGTATGCCGACACGGCGCAGCATTCTGGAGAGTTCTTCCGATGCCTCGATCGTGATGGTGCCGACAAGGACGGGCTGGCGCTTTGCATGCGCCTCCTGGACAGCTTCGACGATGGCCGCGAGCTTTTCCTTTCTGGTCTTGTAAACGGCATCCTGATGGTCGATACGGGCGACCGGACGGTTAGTAGGGATCTCGATAACGTCCATCCCGTAGATCTCACGGAATTCCTGTTCCTCCGTGAGGGCTGTACCGGTCATGCCGCATTTTTTCTCAAATTTATTAAAGAAGTTCTGGAACGTGATGGTCGCAAGGGTCTTGGACTCTCTCTTGACCTTGACATGCTCCTTGGCCTCAATGGCCTGGTGCAGGCCGTCCGAATAGCGTCTGCCCGGCATGACACGTCCCGTGAACTCGTCTACGATCAGGATCTCGTCGTCCTTGACGATATAATCATGATCCTTGAACATAAGGTTGTTGGCGCGAAGAGCCAGGATGATGCAGTGCTGGATCTCAAGGTTCTCCGGATCCGCCAGGTTGTTTAAATGGAAGAAACGTTCTACCTTGGTCACGCCCTGCGCAGTCAGGTTGACGATCTTGTCCTTCTCGTTGACGGTAAAGTCGCCTGTCTCCTCCTGCTCGATTCCCATGATGTAGTCGATCTTGGAGACATCTTCAGCGTCTTTCCCTCTTGTCAGCTGCTTGGCCAGAATATCGCAGGCCTCATAGATCTTTGTCGATTTATCGCTCTGGCCGGAAATAATAAGAGGAGTTCTCGCTTCATCGATCAGGATCGAGTCGACCTCATCGATGATGGCATAATGCAGGCCTCTTAAGACGAGCTGTTTTTTGTAGATCGCCATGTTATCACGCAGATAATCAAACCCCAGCTCGTTATTCGTCACATATGTAATATCACAGTTATACTGTGCCTGGCGTTCCTCGCTGCTCATGGAATTGAGGACACAGCCAACGGTCAGTCCCATGAAGCGGTATACCTGTCCCATCCACTCGGCGTCACGGTTTGCCAGGTAATCGTTGACTGTGACGACGTGGACGCCTTTTCCTTCCAGCGCGTTCAGGTAGACGGGAAGCGTAGCTACCAGTGTCTTACCTTCACCGGTACGCATCTCCGCGATCCTGCCCTGATGCAGGATAATACCGCCGATCAGCTGTACACGGAAAGGTTCCATATCCAGGGCACGTTTTGCTCCCTCTCTTACCGCGGCGAAAGCCTCCACCAGAATATCATCCAGTGTCTCGCCGTTTGCAAGTCGTTCCTTAAACTGTCTTGTCAGATCCCGAAGCTGTTCATCCGTCAGGGCCTGCATTTGGGGCCGCAGAGCCTCGATGGCATCGACCTGCGGCTTAATTCTGCGCAGTTCTCTCTGGCTGTGTGTTCCAAAGATCTTATCGGTCAGTTTTGACATTCTACATTGCTCCTTAAATCAGTTTCTGAAATTTTATTGCGTTTCAACGCAAAGACAGTGCGCGGGCATATACCTATACCCACACACTGTCAAATTTTAACACATCTGTATTTATGAAACAACCGCAGTACTTATTAAGCTTCTGTTAACTTTTTACGACAAGAGACGCTTGAGTAACACAATTTGCCATTTTTGCGTCCTGCTCTGCCTTGCCGGATCACAATCTGGAGAAGCCGAAACCGTTTGCGATCGCATCCACCTTGACGCCTTCCCTGCACATCTGGCAGTCATCCGCCTTGTAGGTCATGTAGGTCGGAAGATCGGACTTTGTGAAGAGCGCGTTGACATCATAACCGTAAACGCGGCTCGCTGCGGAGAAAATAGCGGAAATACCGCTCACGATACCGCCGTAATATTTGATCGACTCGATCGCTCTTGCGACCGTCGTTCCTGTCGTTGTGCTGGCGAGCAGGATCAGGACATTCTTGCCCTTGACCATGGTCTGCATGCTCTCTCTGAAGATCATCTGACCGGAGAGATCATACTCAGGGGTCACGATGTAGATCGTCTTGTGAGCGTTTCTGGAAAGGATACCGGCCTTTGTCAGTTCCTCTGCCAGGTAAGCTCCGATGACCTCTGTGCCGTCCATGCAGATGATCGTATCGACAACCGTGGAGGAGAAATACGCCTCACTCAGAGCCTTTGCCGTGTTGCTGGCCTCGCTCTGTCTGGCCTTCATCGTCGTCATATCAATGTAAAAATTGATATGGGAGTTCGGTGTAACAAAGTGCCCCGGGATAACCTTGAGATACACATCCGGGTGACGTTTGGAAATAACCTTGATCGGGTCCTGCATTCTATAATCCTCCTCTGATCTTCATTTGTATACGCAGCTGATCTGCGTAAAATTATTTTACCACATTCAGAGCGAATTAAGGGTGAAAAATAATTGCCGATGCAATTATTTTGACTAAGAGTCTGTGCCGAAGCACAGACTCTGCGAATCATAGATGAAAAACCGCCTTCGCGGATTTTTCATCATGTTGCCTGCGCACAAAGTGCTCCGGCATCAGCGGAAGGGTGAAAAATAGCGGCTGGCAGAATAATTTTACACAAATCCGAACGCAATCGCGCAATTTACTTGCGTACAATTTAATTTTGCGATATGATTTCAAGCAGTATTTCTTAAGAATGATTTTCAACTGAAAAATAAGCAGTTATATAAGATATGTTAAAAGAAGAATGAGGTCAATGATGGACAAATATGATTCTCTCAAGCTTGAAAACCAGTTATGTTTTCCTCTCTATGCCGTCAGCAAAGAAATCATCCGCCGCTATAAACCATTCCTGGACGAGCTGGATCTGACCTATACCCAGTACATCACTATGATGGTGATCTGGGAGGCAAAATGCATTAATGTCAGAGATCTCGGCCACAGGCTCTATCTCGATTCCGGGACTCTCACGCCGGTTCTGAAAAAGCTTGAGAAAAAAGGCTACATTGCCCGCTGCCGTTCCACCGAGGATGAGCGCAGCCTTAATATCTATATTACGGAGGAAGGGGAGGCGCTTCGCGATCAGGCACTTATTATTCCCCAGAAAATGGGCGGCTGCATCTCGATCTCACAGGCCGACTTTGAAGCCATGTACCGCACGCTTTACCAGATGCTCGATAACTTCAGCGAGGAAAACGAGGCGGAAGCCTGATCCGAGTTTATAAAAATTAAATGGTGCCTGGCACCAATGTGCATCAATCATCCATTATAATTCAAGCAAGAGCAGAACCGGCAATCATCCAGCTCTGCTCTCAGTAATTTATTCCAAATCTTATATCAGTATTTCTGGTTTACACAAAACCTGAAACGGTCTCCTTAACTTGTTTTGCCTTTTAAGAGTAATGCACCGCAGATCGTGCAGTATGTGTATCTTGGATCCATCAGTTTACCGCAGCACGCGCAGGGAATAGATTCGTCTTCCGACTTATCGTATTTCTCAAAGGCATTTACCCCGCCGATGTCTCCTACATACCTGACCTTATCGCTTTCCTGCAGGTAGTCCCAGACAGGAGAATAAGAATGCCAAACTTGCTTCTTAGTCTTTCCATCGTCTGTTTTAAACTTTATCAAATATGTGCGGCGATCTGCCCCCTGCCTTTTGATCTTTTCGTATGACTTTTTCTCAACAGTTCCTTCCCAGCTGGGTTTCTTCCTCATGTTGAGAAGAGCAATGATCAGCATCAGGATGTATGTCGCGACTCCCGCTATGATGGATCCGATAGGAGAGACGCCCATCACAATCAATGCGACGATGATCACAAGGGCTATGATCGGAAGGATGATCATTACTCCTTTGTTGGTCGCTTTGCTGGCTCTTGCAAAGCTCTCATGCTTTGTGTTCTCGGAATAGCCTTTTCCGGCAGCTCCTATTCGCTCGATTCCTGCGTACTGTGCTTCTCCTACAAGTTTTCCGCAGGACGAGCAGTGTCCGTCCTTAGTTGTTAACTTCGCTCCACAGCTTGAACAATAGATGTCGGTTGGCTTAATAAAAGATTCGCTCATGATAGTGGTTCCTCCTTTCAGAAAAATCATACTACAGTTTCTTGCATATTACTATGACACAATTTTGGATGACTTCTCTGCACAAGGTCCGGTGCCTGACACCATTAAATTTTAAAATGACACCATAAAAGAATAATGCCGGACTGCTGTGAATGCAGTCCGGCATTTTTATGGTGTTCAGAGTTTCTCCGCAATGTCCTGCTCAGAGAGTGGTGTTCCAAATGGAATGTCTCTGGCGGCATGCATCGGGGAAAGTTTTCCTTCAGCTCCGTCCTCATTGCTGCAGGAAGCCGCACCGGTCAGCCTGTCATAATATCTCGTGTGAAGCCCTCCTGCCGGCCGGACAGAGCGAACATTTTCTTTTGTAAAGATCTCGCCTTTCCGAATATCTTTCACTGCATAAAGAGATCTGCGCAGTGCATACATGGACATCTCGTCGTCAGACGGTCCGTAGCTGACGGTGCCAAGCGCCGCCTCCGCGTCTCTGACGTCCTTTACCATCTGCGAGAACTCCTCTTTGCTGAGGGAGAAATCGCTGTCTACTGTGTTGTCCTTTTTGCTGATGCAGATATGCTTCTCGATAACCGATGCGCCAAGCGCTACGGCCGCTATCTCCGGAAGGCTTCCGGCTGAGTGGTCGGACAATCCGATCGGAACGCCAAATCGCTCTTTCATATCCGTGATCGTCTTCAGATGCAGGGTGGGATAAGCTGTCGGATAGGCGCTGCAGCATTTGAGCAGGACCACATCTCCGCGCTCGCATTTTCCGTTGACACTCTCCAGGGTCCTCTGCGCTGTTTCCAGAGCTTCCCTGATCTCCTCTTCCGACGCCATGCCACAGGAAATAACGAGCGGCTTTCCAGTCGATGCCGCCTTCCGGATCAGCGGCAGATCGACCATCTCAAAACTCGCGATCTTGTAGAACTCCTCCCCTATTCCCTCCAGATAATCAACTGCTGTATCATCAAAAGGCGTAGAGAGAAAATCCATTCCCAGGCGCTCTGTCTCCTCCTTGATCGGCTGCATCCACTCCCAGGGCGTATATCCCTCTATATACAGATCATAGAGATACCGGTCGTCCCAGAGACCGCCCTCAAGTTTGAACGGAGGTGTATGGGCATTAATGGTGATCGTATCCGCCGTGTAGGTCTGGGTCTTGAGGCAGTCTGCCCCTGCTGCCGCAGCCGCCCTGACGATCTCCAGTGCCTTTTCAAGGCTCCCGCCGTGGTTGCCGCTCATCTCGGCGATGATATATGTCTTTCCGGATCTCAAATATTCTTTCAGTTTCATTTTTCTACCCGTTATTACGTCCCTGAATTATTTGTGCAATACGACAGCTGCATTCACAAAGCTGTTCTTTTGGCGTGATTAATCATATTCTGCTTATTTATACCTCTTCCACCAGGTTCTTCACCCAGACGCCCCTGCGCATCAGAATGAATCCGAAGACACACTTGAGCAGGTCAAGAACGCTCACACATATAAAAATAGAGAGGCTTGGCAGCCCTGTAAATCTGGAGAGCAGGAAGGCCGCCGGGATGCTCACGATCCAGGCAAAGCAGCTGTCAAAAATAAAGGTGACCAGCGTCTTCCCTCCGCTTCTCATGGTAAAATACGCCACATTGGCGAAGCTGTGGATCGGCATGCATAAAGCGACGACTCTGATAAAGCTGGATGCCAGCAGCCTTATCTCTGCCTCTGTATTGTATATTCTCGGGAAAAGCGGCGCAACTGTAAAAAGGCAGGCACCCAGAAGGACCGTGCAGGCTGTGCCCAGCGCCGCGATGCGCCAGCTCGTTCGCCTCGCGTTCACCAGCCGGTTCGCTCCCAGTTCCTGTCCGATCAGAATGCCGGCCGCTCCGCCGAGTGAGATGAAGACTTCATTGAAGATCTGCGAGATCGTACTGGAGATGTTCATCGCCGCGATAACATCAATGCCTCTGACGGAGTAACATTGCATCAGTGTCGCCTGTCCGAGGCTCCAGAGGAACTCATTCATAAACAGCGGCAGGGTCTTTGTCAGCACGGGGAAGATCAGCTCCCGCGGGATCGTGAAAGGGTGATACAGCCCCTGTATAAACGGATATCTGTCCGCTCTTCTGTGCACGCTCACAACGAGGATCAGCATCTCCACAAAGCGCGAGATCACAGTGGCCACTGCCGCGCCGACGACGCCGAGTTTCGGGAAGCCCAGCATACCGAAGATCAGAAGCCAGTTGAAAACAAAGTTGACAGTCATGGCGATCATGCTGGAGACCATGGGAAGTTTCGTGTTTCCGGATTCCCTGAAGGCGCTTGCGTAGACCTGCGTAAAGCCGAACGGAATGATCCCAAACAGCATTACATGCAGGTACTGTTTTGCATACTGCATCGTAAGCGCCCGCGTATTTGCATCCGTATCCGCAGCGATATAATTTCCGATCAGCACAGGCCCCGCCGTCAGAAAGACCAGGATCGCGCCCGTGCAGATGACCATGGCGACGACGAGTTTGATGCGCATGACACTGCGCACGCCACCCATATCCCCCTTGCCGAAATACTGAGTGCTGAAGATCCCTGCCCCGGACAAAGCGCCAAAAACGCAAAGGTAGAACACAAACATCAGCTGATTGACGATCGCAACGGCTGACATCGGCAGTGTTCCGACGCGCCCTACCATGACGTTATCCAGAAGGCCTACTACATTGGATAGCGTATTCTGCAGGATCATGGGAACCACGACCATGGCCACTCTGCGGTAAAAATACGCATCGCCGATCAGACACTCACGCAGAGTGAGTTTATATCTGATAGCTTCTTTTCTTGTAAGATTAGTTTCCTGTGACACTTTACCTTGTCTCCCGGGGTGTATTAGTCAAACGCTCTGTCTATTATACACCATGCAGCATAGACTTATGTATGGCAAATCACCCGTATTTCCCTTATCGCATAAAAACTGCCCGGCAGTAATACCGGGCAGGAAAATGTTTTGTTTTTTTTATTGTCTGCCTGACGGGGCACACACCGGTTCCGGTGTTTTCTGTTTATTTCTTTCCCGTAAGAAGAGTTTCCATCGTATGCCAACCGAGGACTGCGCACTTGACGCGGGCCGGCATATGGGAAATATCGATCAGCGCTCCGGCCTCCTCGAGCTCCTCTAATTCCTCCTCCGTGATCCTTCCTTTGATCATGCGCAGGAAAATCTCACCAAGGCGCATGGCCTCTTCCGTACTCCTGCCGATGATCAGATCGAGCATGATATCCGCGGAAGCCTGTGAGATGGCGCAGCCTTCTCCTACATAGGCGCCGTCCTCAATGATGCCGTTCTCCACCCTCAGCTGCAAAGTGATATCGTCACCGCAGCTGGGATTGACTCCCCGCAGTTCCATGTTGGCCCCGGGCAGAGAGTGCTTGTGCCCCGGGCGCAGATTGTGATCGGTAAGGATGTCGTTGTAAAAACTTCTAGTCTCCATATCCCATTCTCCTTCGGACGCTCTTAAGGCTCTCTGCCAGGCGCATAAGTTCTTCCTCCGTATTGTAGAAAGCAATGCTCGCCCGGACGGTAGACGGCGTCTTCATATACTGCATCAAAGGCTGCGCACAGTGATGTCCGGCGCGGATACACACGCCGTCTCCATCTAAAATGGCAGCGATATCATGAGGATGCACATCATCGACCGTAAAGGTAAAGATCCCGTGATGGCCTGCCGCATTCTTTGGCCCCAGAAGATGAACATGCGGATTGCTTCCAAGCAGGTCAAAGGCAAGCGCTCCAAGCTGTTCTTCCCTCTCCATGATCTTCTCAAAGCCCAGGTTCCCGTAATAGCGGATCGCCTCCGCAAGCCCCGCGGCACCGGCAGCGTTGACCGTTCCGGCCTCAAATTTGTGGGGGAGCTCCGCGTAAGTCGCATCCTGTCTTGTCACGTACTCTATCATTTCACCGCCAAATAGAAAAGGCGGCATTTTTTCCAGCCATTCCTGTTTACCGTAAAGAACGCCGATCCCCATGGGGCCGCACATTTTATGTCCGGAGAAGGCCAGGAAATCCACGTCCAGGTCCTTAACGTCCACAGGGATATGCGGTACGCTCTGGGCTCCGTCGCACACAAAAACGGCGCCGGCCTCATGCGCGATCGAGGCGAACCTTTTGATATCGTTTTTGACGCCAAGGACGTTTGAGATCTGCACCATGGCGACGAGCTTTGTTTTCCCGGTAAGCGCGCTGCGGAAAGCCTCCTCCGTTATGGTTCCTTCTTCGTCACACTCCAGAAAATGCAAAACCGCGCCCGAACGTCTGGCCGCCTGCTGCCATGGCAGCATGTTGCTGTGATGCTCCATAACGGTTACAAGGATCTCATCCCCTTCCCGCAGGAAAGCATCTCCCCAGCTGTATGCCACAAGGTTCAGGCTCTCACTGGCATTACGGGTAAAAATGATCTCCTCTATAGAAGAAGCGCCGAGAAAACTGCGCACCGTCTCCCGCGCATCCTCGTATGCCTCGGTCGCCCGCTGGCTCAGATCATAAAGGCCCCTTAACGGATTGGCGTTCTCCTCCCTGTAAAACTGTCCGATACGCTCGATCACTGACGCAGGCCGCTGCGTTGTAGCAGCATTGTCGAGATATGCGATCTCAGGATGACCTGCAATCAGCGGAAAATCTCCGCGGATGTCATTCCAGTCCATATTTTCCTCTCTTTATTGAATCCCGCAGCGCTTACTCCTCCAGGAGGCCTCTTCGGACCTCCTCATCCGGGATCCTGCGGATCACCGAGTCCAGCTTTGCCTTTGCCATCATCTCATAGATCGCCTCTGTCTCCATGCCTCTTGAAGCAAGATAAAATATCATATCTTCATCAAGCCGTCCGATCGTGGCGCCGTGATTGCCGACCACATCTTCCTCTGAACACAGGATCACGGGAATACTGCGGTTGCGGACCGTGCGGTCCATTAAGAGAACGTCTTCCAGTTCATTTCCAACCGCACCCTTGCATCCTTTTCTTAAGTCGATCGTACCCCGCATCAGTTTTGACGCCTTTTCAGAGAGAACGCCGGAGGCATTGATGACGCTGTCGGTCTTTTTCCCCGTGTGGATCGCCTCACAGTTTACGTCCAGTACCTGCTCCCCGCCAAGGCGGTAGCCGATCTGGGCTTCAAAGCTGCTCCGGTCTCCTTCCAGTTCCACGGTACAGTTGTCGTAAGTCGCTTCTCCTCCGAGTACGATCCGGTACCACTCAAACCGCGCTCCTTCCGAGCATTTGACACGCACATCGTTCACAGCTGTACCGTCCGCTCCCTTCAGCCCCCCTTCGGAAAGGTTCCCTGCTGCCGCAGCGGTATCCTCTTCTTTCCCCCGGCGGATCTGCACCAGGCGGAGCGTGGCATTCCTGCCGAGCTTTGCGCTGATACGGGACCCGGCGGCAAAATCCGCAATGATCGTGCGCTCGGCCCCCTCTTCCAGCTCATACTCCTGCTGCTGCATCTTATCCGGTGCATTGACTTTTGTTCCGTTTACATTTAACCAGCCAAACGTATTGGCCAGCGGTTTATTTACAATGGTCTCCATCAGCCGATCGCCCCTTTCATCTCGATACGGATCAGGTTGTTCATCTCCACCGCATATTCCAGCGGCAGCTCCTTGGACACGTTTTCGGCAAAGCCGCTGACGATGAGTGCCCTTGCCTCCTCCTCGGATACGCCCCGGCTCATCAGATAAAAAACGGCGTCATCGCTGATGCGTCCGATCCGTGCCTCATGGCCGATATCTGCCTTGTCTGTCCTGATATCCATGGCCGGGATCGTATCCGACCGGGAAACATCGTCGATCATCAGGGACTGGCAGGAAACAGCGGACTTGCTGTTCTTAGCCTTTTCATTCACCACTACAGCACTGCGGAAGGTACTGATGCCTCCGGATTTGGAGATCGACCTGGTATTCACATAGCTGGAGGTGTCAGGCGCATTGTGCACCACTTTGCAGCCGGTATCCAGATTCTGGCCCGCCCCGGCAAAAGTCACTCCGGTAAACTCGGACCTGGCTCCCCGCCCGGCAAGGACGCTCATGGGATAGAGATAACTCACATGAGATCCGAAGGACCCGGAGACCCATTCCACCTTGGCGCCCTCTTCCACAAGAGCGCGCTTGGTGTTGAGGTTGTACATGTTTTTGGACCAGTTTTCGATGGTGGAATAGCGAAGCGTTGCGTTTTTTCCGACGAAAAGCTCCACACATCCGGCATGAAGATTGGCCACATTGTACTTGGGTGCGGAACATCCCTCGATAAAGTGCAGATAAGCGCCCTCATCAACAATGATTAGCGTGTGCTCGAACTGACCTGCCCCCGGGGAATTCAGGCGGAAATAGGACTGCAGCGGGATCTCCACGGAAACTCCCGGCGGAACATACACGAAGGATCCTCCGGACCACACTGCTCCGTGGAGTGCGGCAAATTTGTGATCCGTAGGCGGCACCAGTTTCATAAAGTGCTCCCGGATCATCTGGGCTCTTTCTCCGTGCAGTGCGCTCTCCAGGTCAGTATAGATCACACCTTTGGCCGCCACTTCTTCACGGACATTGTGATAAACCAGCTCGGAGTCATACTGCGCGCCGACGCCGGCAAGGGACTCCCGTTCCGCCTGGGGAATGCCAAGGCGCTCAAAGGTATCCTTGATCTCTTCGGGCACCTCATCCCAGCTGGCCGACATTTTGGTGTGTGGTCTGACATAAGTCACGATATTGTCCATGTCCAGTCCTTCGATCGACGGACCCCAATCGGGCATGGAAGTGTTATTATAGACCTCCAGGGAATGCAGGCGGAACTCTCTCATCCATTCCGGGTCGTTTTTCTCCCGGGAGATCTGTTCCACGATCGCAGGCGTGAGTCCTTCTTCTACCTTAAAACTTTCCCCGTCCTCATTGCGGAAATCATAGCGGGAGCGGTCTATATCGTCTACAAAGGTTTTTTCCTCAGCCATTGCCGTTTACTCCCTCCTCAAACCTTGCAAATCCGTTTTCGTTGATCTCATCAATGAGCGATGCGTCTCCCTCCGCAGCGATCTGTCCGTCAACCAGGACATGGACCCTGTCAACATGGAGCTGCGACAGGATGGCTGCGTTATGGGTGATAATGATCAGGGCGGAGTCCTTGTCTTTCTGGAACTCTTCTATGCCGCGGGATACCGTGCGCACCGCATCCACGTCCAGCCCGGAATCCGTCTCATCGAGAATGGCAAGGGAAGGCTTCAGCATCAGGAGCTGGAGGATCTCTGCCTTTTTCTTTTCACCACCGGAGAATCCGACATTCAGATCACGGGATGCATAGCTCTCATCCATCATGAGATTCTCCAGCGTCCTCTTGATCTCCTTGCGGAATTCCCAGAGCCGGACGCGTTTATGATCCCTTTGTTCCAGAGCCGTGCGGATAAAATTCTCCAGGGATACACCCGGCACCTCGATCGGATTCTGAAAGGACATAAACAGTCCCTTAGCAGCGCGCTCGTTCACCGGCATATCCAGCAGTTCTTCCCCATTAAAAAGGATGGAACCTGACGTCGCCTGATAGGCGGGATTTCCCATCAGAATATTCCCAAAAGTGCTCTTTCCGGCACCATTGGGTCCCATGATGACATGCGTCTCCCCTCTGTTCGCAGTAAACTTAAGGCCATGCAGGATCTCCTTGTCCTCCACGCTTACTCTCAGGTCCCTGACATTAAGTAATTCCATTGTTCCTCCTAGTCATATCGCCGAAGCGATTATTTACCTACTAAACTACTATGTAAATAGTAATGTACTCTTCTTTCTCTCTTCTTGCAAGACCATAATGAGAAGGCAAAAAAAAAAAGCGCTTCCGAAGAAACGCTTCTCAAAAATGATATTGTGCCTATTTGTCGGTTAATGTGCTGGAGTTGCTCTTTTCATAGGATCAGATGCTCCAGCCTGCGCTGGCATTCTGCAGCTGCGTCATGCGTCTGAAAAGGCTGTTTTCTTTTGCAAAGAGTTCTGCCGGGCTTCCTTCTTCGGCCACCTTGCCATCCGAAAGAACAACAATTTTATCCGCCGCTTCCACAGTACGCATACGGTGGGCGATGACCAGTACCGTTTTTCCTGAGAGCAGCCGTGACAGCGCACCTTGCACCTTGGTCTCGTTCTCTACGTCAAGAGAAGCCGTCGCTTCATCCAGGAGCACGATCGGTGCATTCTTTAAAAGTGCACGGGCAATAGAGATTCGCTGACGTTCTCCTCCGGAGAGCTTCGCTCCGTTTTCTCCGATGGGCGTGGCATAGCCCTGCGGAAGCTTCTCTACGAACTCGTCACAGTTGGCTGCTCTGGCGGCTGAGAGAACCTCTTCATCTGAAGCACCGTGCTTGCCCAGACGGATATTTTCCATCACGGTATCGTCAAACAACACCACATCCTGGAACACCATGGAGTAATCAGTAAGCAGCGTTTCCGGGTCGATATCTGCGATGTTCACGCCGCCGACACGGATGGTACCGCTGTCGATATCCCAAAGTCTTGCAGCAAGCCTGGCGCAGGTGCTCTTGCCGGAGCCGGAAGGGCCGACCAGTGCGGTCACTTCGCCCTCTTTCGCTGTAAAGCTT
>JAFTFD010000004.1 GCA_017449745.1 Lachnospiraceae bacterium | reverse complement strand
GGGCTTCTCGGCAAACGTGGCCGATATTATCTCCCGCTTTGAGTTTGCCAACACCGTCGGAACGATGGTGGAGGGCGGCGTCCTTTTCGTCATTATTCAGGAGTTCAATTCAGCAAAGGCGGATATGTCACCAAAGAAGATTACCTCTGCTGACATGGGCTATATTTTTGAGGAATTGATTCGGAAGTTTTCTGAGTCTTACGATGAGCAGGCAGGAGCCCACTTTACCAGTCGCGATATTATCTATCTGATGACCGAACTGCTGATTTCCCCAGAAAAGGAAGAGATCAAAGAGAACGGCTGCACCAAGACCGCTTATGACATGGCGATGGGCACATCACAGATGCTGGGATGTCTGACTGAACGTCTCCAAGCTCTCAGTGAGTATGCTGTACTAACCTGTTTTGGACATGAGTTCAACCCGGAAACCTACGCTATCGCTAAGTCTGATATGCTCATCAAGGGCGGCAACGCCTCTGGCATGATGTATGGTGATACCTTGAGCCAGGACAAGTTCACCGGAGATGAGGTTGACTATATTATCTCCAATGCTCGTGAAGTATTTGGACTAACCGCCAGAAACCGCATAAATAAAGGCTTTCCGGGGCATACGCCTCTTTTTTTATGCCCTGAGACAAGGGCTGTGAGGCACCGGATGTCAGCATAGAGGCAGATGCGCCTAAGCTGGCGCAAAGAAAACTGAATAACGAGTACAGGCGATAAGACGTTTATTTGTTTCCCTTCGGGGACTCAGGTAAACGTCTTTTTTTATTGCCGATACATACGGAGGGACGATATGAGTTTCGATTATTTTTACGGTCCGGATGATGCAGAGCAGTATTCGTTCTACCGTATTCCGAAGAAGCTGATAACCGGGGACGAGTTCCAGGAGATCAGCACGGAGGCAAAGCTGCTGTACGGCCTGATGCTCGACCGGCTTCAGCTGTCCATACGGAACCAGTGGTTTGACGCTCTCAACCGCGTCTATATCATCTACACGGTCGAAGACATCATGACCGATTTACACTGCGGGAATCAGAAAGCCTGCAAGATGCTTTCGGAGCTTGAGAACAAAATCGGGCTGATCAAGCGGAAACGCCAGGGGCTGGGAAAGCCTTCCCTGATCTACGTTCTGAAGTTTTCCACAGGCAGTCCACAGAACGATACGGAATCACATTTCAAGAAATGTGAAAATCACACTTCTGGGGATGTGAATATCACATCTTCGGACGTGTGGAAATCACACGGAAATAATACTGATCTTAATAATACTGAATTGAATAAGACCAATCCTATCTATCCATCGCCGGAAGCACAGCCGGCATCGGCAAAGATCACCGTTTCGATTGATGGGATGAGAAGGGATGAGATGGAGGAACGAAGATCGTATGAAGAATATTTCAGAGATCATCTTGCCATTGAAGACTTAAAGATCAGTTATCCGTATGACCACGGACGCATTGAGGAGATTTTGGAGCTTATGATCGATACCGTATGCAGCTCTGCAAAGACAATCCGCTGTGCCGGAGAAGATCGGCCGGTGGAGGTCGTGAAGAGCCGGTTCATGAAGCTGGGCTATGAGCATATCCAGTATGTCCTGGACTGCATCCATGAGAACACCACGGATATCAGAAACATCAAGGCGTACATGCTCACTACGCTGTATAACGCGCCGCTGACCATCGACCACTACTATCAGACGAAGGTCAACCATGATTTATACGGCTGGAGGGAATAACACATCAGGAACGACAAAGGAGGAAGAGACAATGCCGAGAAAAGGCGCAAAAACAATCCCGCCCGATCAGACAGGGGAAAAGGTGCAGGATATTCCGTTATCCGAGCTGCATCCTTTCAAGAATCACCCGTTCAAGGTGCTGGATGACGAGGCTATGCAGCAAACTGTAGACAGCATCCTGCAATACGGCGTGATGGTACCGGCGATTGCAAGGCCGTCCCCGGAGGGCGGATACGAGCTGATCGCAGGGCACAGAAGGCTGCGGGCATCCGAGCTGGCCGGGAAAGAGACAATGCCTGTGATTGTCCGGGAAATGGATGACGATGCCGCAACGATTTTTATGGTGGACAGCAATTTGCAGCGGGAGGAACTGCTTCCCAGCGAGAGGGCATTTGCCTACCGGATGAAGAACGAAGCCATGAAGCGGCAGGCCGGAAGACCTGGCAGGGAAAATGTGGGACAACTTGTCCCTAATTCTTTTGGCCGGAGGACGACGGAACTGATCGGTGAGGTTTCCGGTGAAAGCTATAAGCAGGTACAGCGGTTTATCCGGCTGACCTATCTGATCCCGGAGCTTCTGGATATGGTCGATCAGAGGAAAGTGGCCTTCAATCCCGCGGTTGAGCTTTCGTATCTGACAGAGGACGAACAGAGGGATTTCCTGGAGGCCATGGATTATGCGCAGGCAACGCCGTCGCTCTCCCAGGCGCAGCGGATCAAGAAATACAGCCAGGAAGGCAAATGCTCGCTGGATGTGATGTGCGCGGTCATGGATGAGGTCAAAAAGGACGATATGAGCAAGGTCACGATCTCCCACGACGTGCTTCGGAAGTATTTCCCAAAATCCTATACGCCGAAACAGATGGAGGATACGATCATCCGGCTGCTGGAACAGTGGCAGAAACGAAGACAGAGAGAACAGGCAAGGTAACGGTCATTTCTTCGCAGTGATGCAGAGAAATGGCCGCTTTTTTTATTTCACGAAGGGAGAAAGCACAGAT
>JAFTFD010000081.1 GCA_017449745.1 Lachnospiraceae bacterium | reverse complement strand
TTCTCCTGTTCCGTACTTCCAGCATCTGTAAAGGAAAGAGCAACAAGATTTGATGCGTTTTTCTTAAGGCGTTTGAATAAGTATATCTGAAATATAAATACCGGAATTACCGCAATTAACACCATACCAACCCCAATATGTTTTTTGCAAGCCCTTTTTGCAGAAAGTTGCAAAATAAAAATGTAGGTTGTTGCAAAACGGTTTTGTAGGTTGTTGCACCTACATTTTGTAGGTTATTGCAAAGGACTATGCCGGCCGGTTAAGACCAGCATATCCAATGCTGACATACAGTTATCAAGTTACTCGTATTGCTCGAAGGGATGCTCTTTTTCCCCTTCGATAGGCTCCCAGAAGTCGGTTCCTTCCTGATCGAGTTCATCATCCGTCCATCCCATGTATTCCATGAGATAGGCTTTCTGCTGAGCTTTATTCATGCCCCGCATATTCTTCCGTATCTCTTTATCCATACGGTGGACATCGAGAAAATCATAGGGCTCGGAGCCTGTCAGACAAAGATACCTTGATGGCGGCATTTCATATGGACTATGCCCCGCAATGACCCATTTGCGCAAAAGTGTCTTTTCGTAGTAGGTCATAGGAACCTCCTGCTCATACTGCTCAAGCTCCATTGCGTTGAAGTAAGCTATGTCATCCGGCGTAAATACATATCCCTCGGGATCCGCATAAAACGACTTGTAGTCAAAACAGTAGTCTGCCGGATATAGATCGTGTACATTGAAAACTTTATTTCTTGCCATGATTACCAACCTCCTGAGTATTGATCCTGCCCCACGCTTCATTAATACTTGACTCTCTGAGACGGTTATTCCCGCCGGGGAAGAGTATAAGCTCCACATGATGCGTCAGGCGTCCGATAAGCGCCGTGGTCATACGTTCGTCATACAGAACGTTCACCCATTGCGAAAACTCCAGATTCGTGTTGAGGATCACAGATTTTTGCTCATGGATCTCCGACAGGTAATCGAACAAGAGCTGGGCTCCGGTGCGGTCATAAGGCACATATCCGAATTCATCCAGTATCAGGATCTGAGCCGCGTTAAGCTTCTTCTTTAATGCCGCCAGGCTTCCTTTTGCCTTGCTTTCGGAAAAGAGATTGATCAATCCAGCGGTTCGGTAGAATTTCACCGGGATATCTTCGTTGCACGCCGCAATCCCTATCAGAGTTGAAAGCATCGTTTTTCCGGTACCGGTACTGCCATAGAAGATGAGGTTTTCTCCCTTATGATAGAATTCCAATCTCAGAAGAGAATCCAGCGAAACTCCGGAAGGAAAATCAATCTCATCGGTTCGGAACTGCTCAGGAGTATACATCCTGGGAAATCCGGCAGTACCTAAGAGCTTTGTCTTGCGTCGTTCGGTTCGGTATGTGACTTCATTGCTCAAAAGATTGTAAAGGTATTCCTGATTTGTCTCTCCTTCCTGGGACATCGCCCTTTCCGCGAAGTTGGCAGATATTTTAAGCTGCTTGCAGCACAGCGCGATAGATTCCTTCAGGTCAGCCATTCACAGCACCTCCCTTCGTAAGGACAGCGTCCAGAGCGCTGAGATCGGATGGGAACGTGATCACTTTCATTCTCGGGATCGCTTCCGAAAGCTCCATCGGTGGAAGGGGCGGAACGTCCATATATGTACGCCGGTAAAGGCTTAGAAGGCTGTCAGGATCTGTTGCCTGATGTTCGATCGCTTTGTTGACGGTCGCCAGGGCGCCTTCAAAGCCGCTCCGCTCCGTCAGTTCGGCAAGAACTTTGAGAACCTTCCCGCGATCTTTGCTTTCGCACCCATCCATGTACATCCGCATGGACTCCGGCATCATGTCGTAGATGCCACTGTTCTTCAAGGATCGGGGCTTATGGGCTATATAGCGCAGATACGGGATCCAGTCCATACTCTCATGCGCATCGCCATACAGTCTGCGGTGCCGGACCACCTCGTGAAGGTCGCTGTCCATAACAATCACTTCCGCAGAGGTGATATGCAAGCGTACAGTTTCCACGCAGAAGGCAGGAGAGGCTGAATAACGGTGCTTCCCAGCATCGAGTGTGAACTTTCCATATTTATCCGTCCTGGCCGTCGTGTAGAGCGACGTATCGAACGGGACAGCCGGAAGCGGAAGTAGAGCTGCTTTATCTTCCTGAAACAGTTCGGAAATAAAACGGTCGTTTTCGTCGTCGTAATGCTCCCGCTCCATGTCCCTGTCGCAGGCTGCGAGAAGCTCCTTATTCTTTTCCGACAGTACTTCAAAACGGGGGACCGGAACAAGCTCATTGCGGCGCAGATAGCCGACTTTGTTCTCTACATTGCCCTTCTCCCAGCCGGATTCCGGGTTCATAAATACAGGCTTGAAACGGTAGTGCTCGCAGAATCTCCGGAAACGCTCGGTGACTTCACGGCCGCCGCCCTTGATTATGTCGGTGACAATGGTTCTGGTATTGTCAAACCAGATTTCTGACGGAACTCCGCCGATGTACTCAAACATCGCTACCAGACCTTCCAGCAGACATTCCATATTTTCGCCGTAATTCAGCTGGAGATAGCCGCCATTGCTATGAGGGAAGCTGAGGACAAGATACTTTGTCTCATGGTGTAACTTGCTGTTTTCATAGAAATCAGCGTAACCGAAGTCGGCCTGTGCCTCGCCGGGATGGTGCTCAAGAGGAAGATAGCCCTCCTTTTTCTTCAGATGGAGCTCCTTCTTCTTTTCGGCGACATAAGCGGCTACGAGACGGTATGAGCAGTCATAGCCTTCCACCTCATCCTTAAGGCGTTTGTGGATTCTTTTAGCGGTATGACGCTGCTTGCGGGGCGCTTTCTTGTCCTCTATAAGCCATTTGTCAATGATCGGTTTGAAACGGTCAAGCTTTGAGGAATGCTGTTCCTCTTCGGAGCTGGGAGGCGCTTCGTTAAAGTCCTCCATGTCCACATATTTGCGGACTGTGCGCCAGTCAAGGTTTTCCATGACGGCGATTTCTGCCAGAGACTTGTCTTGCCCATAGTACAGGTCTCTGATACGATGGATCTGATCCATTGATGTCATACTCCTTTCCTCCTTGTAGTATTGATTTTGTACAACACTTCAAGGATATGGAATTGTCAGTATGTCCGCAATGGATCTTTGATATCCGACTCGGGGGCTACCAAACTGACCGGCGCCAACCCTTTCCTGGGATACTTTTGAAAGTTTTGCAACAACCTACAAAATGTAGTTGCAATCACCTACATTTTTGCTTTGCAACAACCTACATTTTGGGTCTGCAACTTTCTACATTTTTATTTTACAATAAACACCGCTGTCCGGTGATCGGTTCTTTCCTCGATATATCGGGATGCTTTTTCTGAAAGCTGCACTATTTCCTGAGGGTCTGTTTCGACCGAGAACTCACAGCCTGCAAGTTCATTGTCTAGTGGGAGCAGATATTTTCTTTTCTTTGCGGATTTTCTCCCGTATGTATCCCATAAAAGAAGCATGATGATCAGAATGGCAGTAATGTTTTCCGCGCTGATCAAAGCAAACCAGACACCCTTCATACCGAAACGGGGAATCAATAGATAAGCCAGGGAGACGGGCAACAGGAACCCCTCCAGGGTTGTTACGGCAGCCGACAGTTTTTTTTGCTCGATGGCCTGAAAATAGTAATTCATCAGGAACGAAAAGGCCAGACCCGGATAAATCGGTGTAAAGACACGGATAGCCTTGCAAAAATAGTCGGCATCCGGTGATGCCGCCGCTCCGAATAGCCATAAAAGGGAACGTGGAAAAGCAGAGAAAACACCGACCATAAGCAGAGCTGTCACCAGTACAATTCTGACAGAATGTTTTAAAACAAAGCGGGTTCTGTCATAATCCCCCTCATGAGCGTAAATCCCTGCTATAGGAGACATTGTCTGCGCAGTTCCGGTGAAAAAGATATAGGCGAGTGACATGCTGTTTCTGCATATGGTGTATGCCTGCACTCCGAGTGCACCGCCATAGGAAAGAACAAGGTTGTTGGTGATCTGGACGCTGATCATCAGATACAGCCAGATAGAAGCAGTAGGGATTCCCTTCTGGCAGATTGCCGAGATATCTTCCAGAAACAGTTTCATCCCGTTCGGAATCGGCGTTATAAGCCTAAACTGTCTTTTGGGATAATGTCCATAACGGATTATAAGGAATAACAAACCGCAGATATACCCGATGATGGTGGCAAGTGCTGCACCTATAAGCCCTGTTCCAAGCCCCTTCATCAGGACGAAGTCCATAAGCAGGTTGACTCCGTTAGAGATCAGAATCGAATGAGATGCCATCTCTGCACAGCCGTCTGCCTTGACAAAAAATGAAAGGCTCATCAGCAGGCACATTAATGGGAAGCCGAGAACCAGCACAGAATAGTATTCTAAAACATCTGCCTGGAGATTAAGATTACTGCAAAGTACAGAGACAATCTGATGCCGGAATAATGTTCCAAAGATTGCGACAAGTATTCCGACTACGACAGAGGAAGTGACAGAGACGGAAAAGATCCTGCAGCCTCTGATTCTATCGCGGTCTGCCTGGGCATTGGCTGCAATCAGGCTTCCACCGATTCCAAACATTCCGTGAAAGAGGCTTGTAAAAGCCACGATGGGAAAGCACAGTTGAACCGCAGGAAGCCGCCTCACTCCGAGAAAAGTGCTTACCAGCAGGGCGTCCACGAAAGTAGCCATGTTGTTTGCCATGGAAATAGACAGCGTCGGAAAAAAGAATTCCCGGAACTTATCTGTAATCAGCTGATATCTGCGTTTATTCATTCTGACGGAAATTCCTTTACCGTAAAGGCTTTCATCCTGCGGATTCCTTCCCGAATAATATCTTCCGAATTTGCAAAACACAGTCTCAGATATCCTTCTCCCATAGGACCGAAAGCCGTTCCGGGAATACTCATTACCTTTGCTTCCTTAAGAAGCCGGATGGAGAAATCGTCGGACGATATTTTATAACGATCCGTGATCCCTTTTATGTTGATAAAAATGCAGAGGGACCCTTCGGGTTTGATAGGTTTTATGCCCGGAATGTCGCAAAGACCCTCATAAAGTATATCGCGTTTTTTCTCATATTCCAGTCTCATCTTTTCTATATGACTCGGCGAACCGTTAAGGGCCGCAGCACCGGCATGCACAATGAATGTGGGTGGTACGGAAGCAACCGTTTGCTGGATCATGGCCATGCTTTGTATAATGTCTCTCTCTTTACAGACAGCATAACCGATCCGCCACCCGGTCATTGCATATGTCTTTGAAAGACTGTTAACGATAATGACGTGGTCTTCCATCCCGGGAACCTGTGCTATGCTAAAATACGGTCTTTCATCAAAGGTCAGGATCTCATAAACTTCATCCGTGATGACAAACAGATCATATTTCAGAACGATCTTAGCCAGCTTTTCTGCTTCCTCTTTTTGGAGTACCGTACCTGTAGGATTCGTAGGATAATTCAATACAATTGCCCGGGTTTTCATGGTTATGGATTCTTCCAGATCCCGCGCATCCAGATGAAATGCATTTTCTTCACGAAGCGGGA
>JAFTFD010000080.1 GCA_017449745.1 Lachnospiraceae bacterium | reverse complement strand
TTATGGCGTGCTGACGCCGGCTATTGCCAGGCGCAGACCTGAAGGAGGATATGAGCTGATTTCTGGGCACAGGCGGCATCATGCGGCACAACTTGCCGGACTTGAGACAATGCCGGTGATCGTGCGGGATCTGGATGATGATGCCGCGACAATCCTTATGGTAGACGCCAACCTGCAAAGGGAGGAGATTCTGCCAAGTGAGCGAGCACAGGCCTTTAAAATGAAACTAGAGGCTCTTAAACATCAAGGAGAACGGGCGAATGCAACTTCTCGCCAAGTTGGCGAGAAGTCTTGGAGCGTCACTCAGGTTGCTAAAGATGCTAATGAAAGCGAACGACAGGTTCAACGCTATATCCGCCTTACAGAACTGATTCCGGAGATCCAGGAGATGGTCGATACCAAGCAGATCGCCTTCAATCCGGCTGTTGAGCTCTCTTATCTGAAGCCTGAAGAACAGCAGGATTTCATCGAAGCCATGGATTACGGGCAGGCAACGCCGTCGCTTTCTCAGGCGCAGCGTATTAAGACTTTATCTAAGGACGGCATGTGCACACTTGAAGCCATGTGTGCCGTCATGAGTGAGGAGAAGAAGCCGGAAGTGGATCATGTGACGTTGAAGAATGACGTGATCCGGAAGTATTTTCCAAAGTCCTATACACCACAGCAGATGGAGCAGACAATCATTAAGCTGCTGGACCAGTGGCAGAAGAAGCGCGAAAGACAGCAGGAAAGATAATAAAAACTGAATATTGTACAAGAGTGATGTAATTGGTGCCGGTCATAGTGAAGACCGGTTTTTTATTTGATACGAGGAGGTACACCATGAACTTTATTGAAATGCTGACCAAAGGAATGCCCGAGTTTAAAGATGTCGGAAATATGACGGAGAAAGAGATGCCGGAATATGCTAAAGAACTGGCTGATGCATGCCAGGTTGTTTACTGTTGTGCAGATGCCATATGCTCTTTCCTTTATAAAGCAGATCTGATTCCGGCATATGACAGCGACAAATTAAAGAAAGATATTGTTGGCACTTTTACTGAATGCCTTTTCGAAGCACAGACAGACCTTGTTGTGGAAGAACCAAAACCATTAAAAGAGGCAAGAACGAAAGACGTAGAAATCTGGGATCAGAATAAACCTCTGAATCTTCCAGAGATGAACAAAGTCGTATTTTATCAGCCGGCTTATGGTCCGTCGGTGGCCTGGGAGCCTGTTGTTATGCGCGGATTTGATCTTCGGGATCCATCTGTAAGGGAACTCCGATTCCTGGACACCGATTTTCTGATCTGTTTTGAAGACAGTGATGTGGACCTGGATGATGGAATGTATTTTCTGGACGGGCCTGCTGTTATCTATGCGATTGATAAGAATGAGCACATTCGAAGTCTCACCGATGATGAGATCATGAAGATTATTTCAAAGTGCCTTTCTGAGGAAGAAGATCTCGGACCCGGAGAAGCACCTGTTTTGAGACTCTGCTGATTCACTGATATTACGGAGCAGGAAATGAAAAGAAAAGACAGAAGCCGGACACCCGAGCTTCTGGCAAGGATTTTTGAAGCGCTGGTTGTGACTGCAACGGCGCTTCTTATCGTTCTTGCCGGAGGCATTCTTCTTCTGCATCTGTTCGGCGTGCAGACATACATCGTCATGAGCGGTTCCATGGAGCCGGAGATCCACACGGGAGCGATAGCCCTGATCGATACGACAGACCGGTATGTCACGACCGGGGATATTGTCGCGTACCGGATGGGAGAAGGTGACGATGAAATACTGATTACGCACAGGATCATGGAGAGAACAGAGGAGGGCTTCATTACCAAGGGAGATGCCAACGAGTCGCCGGATGACAAGGCAGTATCGCAGGACCAGATCGTCGGGACATGTATCGGCTCCGTCCCCAAAGCCGGATATGCGATCGACACACTGGGAAAGCGCGGACTTGTCGGTGTGGTGCTCTGGATCACCTCTTTAAATATTCTTTCATCCCTGCTGCGGGATATAACGGGCCGCCGGCGTTACAGGCGGAAAAAACAAAACACAACAACCTATCGAAGGAGGAATACTCGATGAGAAAAAAGAAGATGATTGCAACGATTTCGGCCTGCGCACTCGCAGGAGCACTGATGGTAGGCGGCACATTCGCTTACCTGACCAATACGCAGACAGCGACCAATACGTTCACTGTCGGCAACGTTAAGGTTGAGCTTTCTGAGCCGAACTATCCCGGAAATGACGATCCTGAGGTAAAGGACCAGGTTCCGAACCAGGAGACGAAGAAGGATCCGCAGGTGACCAACACCGGTGCCAATGAGGCGGTCGTTTTTATCAAGATGACGGTTCCCGTCCGCACAATCACGCCGGTCTCCGATGACGGCACCAAGGGAACGAAGGGAGCATCCGAGATGTTTATCTACAAGCAGACGGATGATGCTGCCGGCTCCCACAAGAACAACTTCTCCACTGCCTGGGCAGAGCTTCCGGCCAAGGAGGAAGGAACGGATCTGAAGGGCAAAACCAGGACTTACGTATTCGGTTACAAGAACGTAATCGGGGCAAAGGAGACCACGGATGCCCTGTTTGACAAGGTGCAGCTGAAGAACTTCATGGAAGCGGAAATCGATTCCGCCGACAAGCTGGATATCCAGATCGAAGCCTACGCTATTCAGGCGCAGAACATTGTCAACGGCGACGATAAGATCGATGTTTCCGGCGAGCTGTCCGTGGATACCCTGAATACGATCTACGACACCTTTGTGAACCAGAACTCTGCAGTATCACAGGAGGTGAAGACAGAAACTGCACAGAGCAAGTGATCCTATTGATCACGATGTAATATGCGGGGGGCAGGCTAAAGCCTGTCCCCTGTTTCATGAAAGGAGTGCAATGAAGAGATTAATACCAATGCTCATGGCACTGCTCCTGATGCTTGTAAACATTCCTGTACCTGTCT
>JAFTFD010000079.1 GCA_017449745.1 Lachnospiraceae bacterium | reverse complement strand
TCACTGTTGCCTCTAAATCTTAGTTTTTAACAGGCTTATTAATAAATTCGACTGCAGCCGGCAGCTGTCGGAACATCTGCTGCACAGCTGCAGTCGCTGTATTTCCAGAAAATATATTCAGCCTAGAAATACATGATCAGCACGATCGCTGTTGCGATCGCCGCAAATATAGTCGTGATCTCCAGGCCATACGCCGTCAGAGCGAGATTTTTTCTCCTGTGAAGGCGCACCCTCTCCGTATTCACATAATCATTCAGTTCTTTCTGCAGGTTAAATGTCTCTCCTGTTTCGAGCTTGGAGATCCCTGCCGTTACCAGATACTGGACCTGCAGCTCGTCCCTGCAGCTGCGGCATACGTCGCCGTGGTGCAAAAATCCCGCAAGGTCCTCGACGGACAGCCTGTCTTCCAGAAAGTCCGGGATCTGTTTCTCGTGTTTTTTGCACTCCTCGAGATCGACTCTGTATGCGGGACGCCTGCGTCCATACGGATTGATTCCTGTTTGATTCATAAATCACAGAACTCTTTCAGTATAAGTGAGACAAAGGGTCTGTCACCATGTCCCATCCAAGTGGGACAAAGGGGTCTGTCACCGTGTCTAATGTACTCTTGGCAGCCTGATTATTCAGTGACAGACAGATAAACGTTTCCGTTGATGCCGGAAGGTACTGTCAGCACAGGTGCCTCTGCTCCGGGTATAGCCCAACGGCTCGGGAAATCCTGAGCCTCGCGCTCCAGTGTTGTAGCCACCTCGATCCGGATATCATTCTCACCGGATTTAAGCTTGCCTGCCAGTTCATAAGTATAAGTCGGCACGACCTGAATGCCAAGGCTCTCACCGTTAACAAATACCTCGACGCCCTCATAGGCATCTGTGATCGTCAGAACGGCACTCTGCGGCACCTTATCGCAGGAGATCGTCTTTTCATATCTGACAAAGCCCGAGAATTTAGGCAGCTCCTGAGCCAGGGTATCCGGCAGATCGATCATCTTCTCCTCTGCAAATGCAGGATACTCGGTGCTCTTGCAGATGCTGCGCTTCCAGCCCTGCATCAGGTCGATCCTGTTTTCGGTGCCCTCTGCCTTTTTCGCAGCCGGTGCAGCTTCGTCGATCACAAGGATCAGGCTCTTGCTGGGATCCAGCGTAAAAGCAAATGCGTCGGAAGTTCCTGCGTCTGTCAGTGTATTATTCCATGCATCATACCAGGCTGCTGTGTGTACTCCGCCCACACAGATGGAACCTGTATAAGCCTCTGCCGCCTCGTTTACAATATAGTAGAGATCCTTGTCCTGCTGATAGTGGTAAACGCGGATCCTGTTAGATGCCGGTGCGATCGCTGCATCGCAGACGCCCTTTCCGATCAGCTTTTCAGCCAGATCGCTCAGTCCGCATACGATGATCTTGCCGGCAGCGGCAAGGTCTTTGAGCTGTGCGAGCACAGGATCCTTTTTACCTCCCTCGATCGTCGCATGAGGAAGGTCGCCTACAAAGACCACAGTACAGCCGTTCTCCGCAAGTTTCACTGCTCCCTCAGCCGCCGCCTGTACCATGTATTCCATGTAAGGGACAATGAGCGCGCGGTACTCCTGCTCACCGACAGTAAGCGTATCAGAGAGAACTGCCTTGTAATCTGTCAGTCCCTGTCTGGCCGGATCCGCTGTTTTTGCGTCCATGAAAATATCCGCCGGAACGATATGATAATCAATCTGGTGATCATAGAGCTGAATAGCAGGCTTCTGCATATACATGAAATCTCCTGCCCAGTCCGCTTCTGCGTTGTACAGGATCGCTGCAGGGATCACCGCCTTGCCGCCGCTGATCAGCGTGCAGATACGGTTCATGTAGATCATCAGCTCGCCAAAATGGCGGTACTGCGGATTATGTCCATGCGCATAGAAATGCGGCGGGCAGTCCGGATCCGGGAACGGAGCCGGCGTGAACGCGTGCGGCACATAGTTGTTGATGCCGCGGACCATAAGGTGATCTGCCAGATATTTCTCCAGGCGGACGCCCTCAGACCATCCGTAGTTTCCGAAGATCTCGCACATAGAGCTGCCGTGCTTGAGCGGATCGATCGCCGCCATGGAAGCGCCGAGTTTTCCGAGTGTATAATGCCAGAATTCTCCGTCTCTCTCGGGATGCATGAAGTCGCCGGGGCCGATATCCTCTCTCTGCGGCAGGATCTGTCCTCCGATATCGTCGATGCCTGCCCAGTCCTGTCCGGCAAGGCCGCGGAAGTAATGTCCGAGCGAGCTGCATGTTCGGGAATGCTGATGGTCATCCTCGATCAGGTGCCCAATGTATTTGACTCCGTGAGCGCGGCACCAGTCGCCTACCTGCATGGAGAAGCATTTCTTCACTTCGAGGGAGATCGCATCCATGTAGTCGCAGCGCACTCTTGCCTGAAGGTCTTTATCACAGGTCTGTTCCCAGATAAGCGGGAGGAAACGGCCGTAGTCTTTTCCCCATTTTGCCTTCAGTCTCTCCCCGATCGCATCGGACCACGCCTGGTCGTCCAGCTGTCCGATCTTCTTGCCGAATTCATAGAGATGTCCGTTGCCGATCTCCGGCTCATCGGAGAAAAATCCAGCGATCGTCTTGCCAAACTCGTCTCCATAATGCTCAAAGTGAGGCTCATAGACTGCCTCGATCAGCTTGTGGCTGGAGGCCATGTCCATCATGTTCATATAGTCGCGGTGCGGTCCGCGGTTGCGGGTCAGATGGACGATCGCGATCTTCCATGCGCCGTCATCCGGTGCCTTGAAGACGATCTTCCCATCCTTGCATGTATCTGTGAGGTCAATGACATCCTCTTCGTATCCTCCGTCCTTGATGGCGACAACGCTGACCAGCTTGTCATCCTCAAAGATCTTAAACTCCTGCCCCTGAAGGACTATGCCCTCGATATAAGAAGGTGTCCACGGCTGTGCCTCCTGGTACTGGCTCATATCCAAGACAGTCTCTTCTGATCCCTTGCCTGCTTCCACATACTGGACTACAAGGCTCTGCCTGCGAAGCTCTGCGGGAGCTTCCTTTAAGGAACCGTTGGCAAACCCTGTCGGGAAATGAGCGTCGTCCAGGATCCAGACCTTCATGCCCAGCTTTTTGGACTCATCAATGATCGCGTCCATATCCTGCCACCACTTCGGGCCGCAGTAATCCGGATGCGGGCGGCTCTCCACGCAGATCGCGCGGATATTTGCATTGTAGATCACATTGACATACTCGCGAAGAGTCGCCTCATCTTCGCCATGCTGCCAGAAAAACGGCAAAATGTGATTCTCCTCCTGTCCTGCTAAAAGCTTTTGTAAAACCTCGCTCATGTTACCCTCCTTTTTCCTTACATTATGCTGTACTGATGGCTGTCACTTAATTGCTTTATACAGTTTTTATGCTTAACAGCATCTGCTGTATGAATTACGTGTTTTATTTCCTGTTGTGTTGCATTAATGTGCGAATTATCTTACTGCTGTGAGCATTAAAGGGATATTTAATGCAGTAATAATCAATATTTGGACTAAGCCATTAAATAAATATGAAACCTATCTTTGCGCTTTATGCCCTATCATGAAATGTATAACAAATCAATCAAGTCTCGGATTGTTATACATGACAGCGGCCTGAAAATGCATACCAAATCAAGTAAGTCC
>JAFTFD010000078.1 GCA_017449745.1 Lachnospiraceae bacterium | reverse complement strand
ATGCAGCCCCAGAAAATGCGCATTTTCTATCACGTGGCATGCAGGAATTTCCCCAGGACCGTCTCGATGATCGAGGGCAGGCACATTTCCTACATGGATCATTTCAGGAAGATCTTTGAGCTGGAGAAGGAAGGGAAGGCCTTTGTTTTTGCTCCGAGCAGGCACCTGCCGATGGGGACCTACCGAATGAATGCCGACCAGAACCAGGCGCTTTACGATCTTGGTGTCTCGGATTTTGAAAACAGGGTCGAAGAGCTGAGGCTCTTTATGGGAAACAGACGAACTCTCAGACAGGAGGTAAAGGATGTATTATTATGATGCTACCTATATTCTCGTAATTATCGGTGCTGTGATCAGCCTTGCGGCCAGCGCAAGGGTCAACAGTGTTTTTAAGAAGTATTCAAAAGTGGCAAACAGCCACGGGTATACCGGCGCGGAGATGGCCGCCAGAGTACTGCAGGAAAACGGCCTGCGGGATGTGGCGATCCAGCGCGTCTCCGGGTCTCTTACCGATCACTATGATCCCTCTACCGAGACGGTGAATCTCTCCGAGACGGTGTACGGTTCCAGGTCTATTTCAGCGATCGCCGTCGCGGCCCATGAGTGCGGCCACGCGATCCAGCATGCGGACGGCTACAAGCCGCTGACGATCCGCAGCAAGCTGGTGCCGGCAGCCAATTTCGGGTCCAATATCGGTATTTATGTCGTGATGGCGGGCCTGATCCTCGGACTGACGGATACGCTGTGCGTGATCGGAATCGTGATGTTCTCCCTCGGCGTCCTGTTTCAGCTCGTAACGCTCCCGGTGGAATTTGACGCTTCTGCCAGGGCATTGAGGGCTATGAAAGAGGACGGGACGCTCGCGGATCCGGAGGAATACAGCAAGGCAAAGAGCGTGCTGTCGGCAGCGGCGCTGACTTATGTTGCCGGCGCGGCGGCCTCGGTCCTCTCGCTCCTTCGCCTGATCATGATGGTCAACCGCCGCAGGGACTGAGAAAGATCTGCCACGGAAATTCGGAGGGCATCTCGGCGCGGAAAGAGACCTTTTCGCCGCTGCCTGGATCATAAAAGTCCAGCTCATGGCAGAATAGTGCCAGATGAGGGGACCGGATCCGGGAACCGTATTTCCTGTCGCCGACAAGAGGCAGGCCGCGGCTCGCGAACTGCACGCGGATCTGATGATAGCGCCCGGTATGCAGCCGGATCGCAGCAAGAGTTAAAACATTACCAGCATTCTCATTGCTGGTGCCGTAATCATCTGTACCGCTGTTAGTATATGTTTTTGAATTCTGAAGCTCATTGCCTTCCGGGATACCGCCCCTGCAGGTCTGCAGGACCGTGTATTCCAGGGAGGCTTTTTTTACGCCGTTTCTCATCTTTTTGACAGGGAACATTTTCTGCTTCTGCCGGTCCCGGTATAAGAGGTCCTCCAGGACACCGGAAGGTCCTTCCGGCACGCCTGCAAGGACAGCGAGGTATTCCTTGCCAAGCCTTCCATCTGCCAGCTGCGCAGAAAGATCTGCGGCGGCTTTTTTTGTTTTGGCGTAAACAAGGAGCCCGCCGGCTGCCTGGTCCAGGCGGTGGATGCACAGATATTCCTCCGGACGGGTGCCCGAAAGCTGCGCGAGAGCTGCCGGGACTTCATGCTCGGACTCCATTCCGAAAGGCTTTATGACGACGATATAGGATTTTGTTTCACTTATTATTTCGATCAAACTATTGCTCCCGTGGGAAAATTTATGCCGGATATGCCTGCGTGAGCAGGCACAGCATGCTTTCCTTTTTTGACCCTGGCATCATCTTATCACTTCCTGCCATATACGGCGAGATTTCTTCTTGTAACAAAAAAAGTGCACAAGAAGCGCAGAACGTTATATAATACCTTCTTGGAAAAGAGTAATCGTTCGCATTTTTGTGAACGCCATTAATAATTAGTACGGTAAAAGACCGGAGGTATTCATCGTGGAAGGAAAAGAGAGAAGAGTAGGTACAGTATCCCGCGGCATCCGCTGCCCCATCATCCGTGAGGGAGATGACCTGGCAGCCATCGTTACGGACAGCGTCCTGGAAGCTGCTGAGGCAGAGGGATTCGCGATCCGCGACAGAGATGTTATCGCTGTTACGGAGTCGATCGTAGCGCGCGCACAGGGCAATTACTGCACAGTCGACGATATTGCCGAGGATGTCCGCACCAAGCTTGGCGGGGAGACGATCGGCGTGATCTTCCCGATCACATCGCGCAACCGCTTTTCTATCTGCCTGCGCGGTATCGCAAAGGGCGCAAAGAAGGTGGTGCTGATGCTGAGCTATCCTTCCGACGAGGTAGGAAACGAGCTGATCAGCCTGGATAAGGTCGAGGCAGCAGGCGTCAACCCTTACAGTGACGTCCTGACCCTGGAGCGCTATCGTGAGCTGTTCGGCAGCAACAAGCACGAGTTCACAGGCGTAGATTACGTCGAGTATTACTGTGACCTGATCCGCGACTGCGGCGCAGAGCCGGAGATCATCTTCGCAAATCAGGCAAAGGCGATCCTGGATTATGCGGACTGCATCCTTGCCTGCGACATCCACACAAGGGCCCGCACCAAGAGGATCCTGAAGGCAGCAGGCGCAAAGGTCGTTCTGGGTCTCGATGAGATCATGAATGCTCCTGTCAACGGCAGCGGCTATAACGCAGATTACGGCCTGCTCGGCTCCAACAAGTCGACAGAAGACCGCATCAAGCTCTTCCCTACGAATGCACAGCCGCTCGTGGAGGAGATCCAGGCACGTATTCTCAAGGCAACTGGAAAACACGTGGAAGTTATGGTCTACGGCGACGGCGCCTTCAAAGATCCCCAGGGCAAGATCTGGGAGCTGGCTGATCCGGTCGTCTCCCCGTTCCACACAGAAGGACTCAAGGGAACACCCAATGAGCTCAAGCTGAAATACCTGGCAGATAACGATTTCAAGGATCTGAGCGGTGAAGAGCTCAAGAAGGCGATCTCCGAGAGCATTAAGAAAAAGGACGGCGACCTCAAGGGCAATATGGCTTCCCAGGGAACGACGCCCCGCCAGCTCACAGACCTGATCGGCTCCCTGTGCGATCTGACTAGCGGTTCCGGAGATAAGGGAACACCGGTCGTCCTGGTCCAGGGATATTTCGACAACTACACAAACGACTGATCCCAGGATCAGGAACAGTTCAGCGTACCGGAAGGTTCCCGGTACCCTGAACTGTTTTTTTACAGGAATGGCGGCAGTCTTTTGGTAAAAGTTACCATTAAAAACTGATACAAAGCGATACCGAACCGACAAAATTTAGTAAGAATCTTCACTTTTTTATTGCGATTACGAGCTTTTTTGCTATAATACTTTAGAACAGCAACGCGCCTGCGCAATGATACTGCAGAGCGATGATTCCCTGTAGATGTTTAGGCAAGCGCCTGCTGAGAGCATAATTCTTTTATTTTTCTTTAGGAGGAAAAAGAGATGAGAAAGTTTTTAGGTGTGTTCCTGAGCATGACCATGGCGGTCGCTCTGGCAGCCTGCGGCTCCACCTCCACCGGCTCCGGCGCAACCGTGACCGTGGAAGAGGCAGCAGAAGAGGCTGTCGAGGAGACAACTGAGGCTGCTGAGACAGCTGAGGCAGCTGTTGAAGAGACAGCAGAAGCTGCTGAGGAAGTTGTTGAAGAGGCTGCTGCAGAGGCAGAGGCACCTGCGGATGATTTCCATATCGGTATCGTCACAGGTTCCGTTTCCCAGTCCGAGGATGACAGACGCGGTGCAGAGGCTTTCCAGGCTATGTACGGCGAGGACAGAGTCAAGCTGGCTATCTATCCCGACAACTTCACAGAAGAGCTTGAGACAACGATCCAGACGATCGTCAACCTTTCCGATGACCCTCAGATGAAGGCGATCATCGTCAACCAGGCGATCCCCGGAACAACAGAGGCATTCCGCCAGATCAAAGACAGAAGACCCGACATCATCTGCATCGCAGGTGAGGCACACGAGGATCTTCCCGAGATCGGCAGCGCTGCAGACCTTGTCGTCAACAACGACTTCGTCGCACGCGGATACCTGATCATCAGAACTGCTCACGAGCTTGGCTGCGATACATTCGTACATATCTCCTTCCCGAGACATATGTCCTATGAGACCATGAGCCGCCGTGTTGCGATCATGAAGAAGGCCTGCGAAGAGTTCGGCATGGAGTTCGTTCTTGAGACAGCTCCCGATCCGACGACCGATGTCGGTGTTCCCGGCGCTCAGGCTTACATTCTTGAGCATGTTCCAGAATGGGTTGAGAAGTACGGCGAGAACGCTGCATACTTCTGCACAAACGATGCACACACAGAGCCGCTTCTTAAGCAGCTCCTTGAGTACGGCGGATACTTCATCGAGGCTGACCTTCCTTCCCCTCTGATGGGTTATCCCGGAGCTCTCGGCCTTGACCTGACAGAAGAGGCTGGCGACTTCGAGAAGATCCTTGCCAAGGTCGAGTCCGCGATCGTTGAGAAGGGCGGCGCAGGCAGATTCGGAACATGGGCATACTCCTATGGCTACACTGTTTCCGCTGGTCTTGCACAGCACGCTATGAACGTTATCAACGGCGAGAGCGAGCTGGATGATATCGATGATATCTCCAAGGCTTACGGCGTGTTCTCCCCCGGCGCAAACTGGAACGGCTCCAACTACACAAATGCCGATACAGGCGTCAAGGCTGACAATACCTTCCTGATCTACCAGGATACATATATCATGGGTGATCCCGGACATTACATGGGCTCCACAGAGGTCGAGGTGCCTGAGGAGTATTTCACAACCAAGTAATTTCAGAAATTACCTGAACACTCACGGGGAGGGATAAGCCCTCCCCTTTTTACATGAAAATTATTGCACGGCAGGCCTGCGGATCAATAAAGGCCTTCAGCTGCAAAAGATTTCGAAAAGGAAAATAATTCCATGTCCAATGAACACGCTCCGCTTCTGGAGATCAGAAATATTAAGAAAGCCTTTTTCGGCAACCAGGTACTGACAGATATCAATTTCAAGCTGGAAGAAGGACAGGTGCTCGGTTTCTGCGGCGAGAACGGCGCAGGAAAATCCACCCTGATGAAGATCCTCTTCGGCATGGATGTGATCCGTGAGACCGGCGGATATGAAGGAGATATCCTGATCAATGGAGAAAAGGTCACCTTCAATTCCCCGTTCGACGCGATCGCAGCCGGCATCGGCATGGTGCATCAGGAGTTTTCCCTGATCCCCGGATTTACCGCAGCTGAAAATATTCTGCTCAACCGCGAACCTCAGAAAAAAAGCGTCATCTCCGAGGTGTTCGGAGAGCGCCTGAATACGCTGGACCGGAAAGAGATCGGAGTCAGGGCGGATAATGCGATCGACCGGATGGGCGTTAAGATCGACTCGCGTATGGTCATCAACGACATGCCTGTCGGCCATAAGCAGTTTACGGAGATCGCCCGCGAGCTTTCCAAGGACCAGTTAAAGCTCCTGATCCTGGATGAGCCGACCGCCGTTCTGACGGAGAAAGAGGCCGAGGCCCTGCTGGATTCCATAAGGGGCATGGCTTCCCGCGGAATCGCCGTTATTTTTATCACGCACAGACTCCATGAGATCCTTTCCGTCTGCGACAATGTAGTCGTCATGAGAGACGGTTTTGTCGTCAAGGATGTCCCGGCGAAGGACACGAATATTGAGGAGATCACCCGCTGGATGGTCGGACGCAGCGTCAACAACGAGGCGCCCGAGCAGAAAGACCAGGATAAGAGCGCGCCGCAGGAGACGATCATGAAGATCGAGAAACTCTGGGTGGATATGCCCGGAGAGACGGTGCGCAACGTCAATCTGGAGGTCAAAAAAGGCGAGATCCTCGGCATCGGCGGACTTGCCGGCCAGGGAAAACTCGGTATTCCCAACGGCGTTATGGGACTCTATGAAGCCGGCGGTAAAGTGACCTTTGACGGAAAAGAAATCCCCTTGAACAGCCCCAGGAAGTGCCTGGATGCCTCCCTCGCTTTCGTCTCGGAAGACCGCAGAGGCGTTGGCCTTCTGCTGGATGAGTCTCTGGAGTGGAACATCGCTTTCCCTGCCATGCAGATCCAGAACAAGTTCCTGAAAAATTACCTGGGCGGCCTGATCAAGTGGAGAGATGAAAAAGCTATCCATGAAGTGACACAGAAATACATCGACGAGCTGCAGATCCGCTGCACCAGCAGCAGGCAGAGCGCCAAGGAACTCTCCGGCGGCAACCAGCAGAAGGTCTGCCTTGCAAAGGCCTTTGCACTGGAGCCGAAATTCCTCTTTGTCTCGGAGCCTACGCGAGGCATCGATGTCGGTGCCAAGGCGCTGGTCCTGAACGCGCTTAAGAAATTCAACCGCGAGAGCGGCGTCACGGTCGTTATGATCTCCTCCGAGCTCGAAGAGCTCAGGCAGATCTGTGACCGCATCGCCATCGTTTCCGGCGGAAAGATCGCCGGGATCCTGCCGGCGTCCTCCCCGTCTGAAGATTTCGGTATGCTGATGGTCAGCAGTGTAAAATAACGGTGAAAGGCAGTTTTCTTATGGAAGAAACAAAAACATTGACATTGAAGGACAGGATCCGCGGCTTTATCGACAGCTTCGGTGTGCCGAGACTGATCATCGCAGCCTTCCTGCTCGCGCTGTTTATCCTGGCTCCTTTTGTCGGCGCTGATCTGCCGACGCAGATCTCCAATACGATCAACCGCTTCTGCTGGAACGGGATCCTGGTGCTGGCGATGGTCCCCATGGTCCACTCCGGGTGCGGACTGAATTTCGGCCTGCCGCTGGGAATCATTTCGGGACTCCTCGGCGCGACCCTTTCCATTGAGCTCGGATTTACCGGAGCGATCAGCTTTTTTGCCGCGATCGTGATCGCGACTCCTTTTGCGCTGATCCTCGGTAGTGTCTACGGATGGCTCCTGAATAAGATCAAGGGCGGAGAGATGATGATCGCCACCTATGTGGGATTTTCATCCGTCTCCTTTATGTGCATGATGTGGCTGCTCCTGCCGTATCACAGCCCGAACATGGTCTGGGGTCTTTCCGGCAAGGGTCTTCGTACGACGATCTCCCTGGAAGGCTATTACAGCCAGGTACTCTCTAATTTCCTGAAGATCCAGATCGGGAATTTCTCCATTCCGACCGGAGCCCTGCTCTTTTTTGCCCTGATGGCGTTCGGCATCTGGGCATTCCTGCACACCAAGACAGGGACGGCTATGACAGCAGTCGGTTCCAACCCTGCCTTCGCAAGGGCGGCCGGCATCAACGTGGACAAGATCCGCATGCTGTCCGTCGTTATGTCCACATGGCTCGGAGCAGTCGGTATTCTTGCCTATGAGCAGGGATTCGGATTTATCCAGCTGTATATGGCTCCGTTCTATATGGCTCTTCCCGCTGTCTCCGCTATTTTGATCGGCGGCGCGTCCGTGAACAAGGCAACGATCACGAACGTCATTATCGGCACGATTCTTTTTCAGGGCATCGTCACCATGACGCCTACTGTCATGAACAATGTGATCCATATGGATATGAGTGAGGTCATCCGCATTATCGTTTCCCAGGGCATGATCCTGTATGCGCTGACCAGAAAGTCGGAGGGCAGTAAAGGATGAGCGGCGGAAGAAATACAAAAACGGGCGTGGAAGGCGCGGCTAAGAAAATATCGGGAGGCAGGCGCTTCCTCAATTTCCTTGGTGCGAATACCGTCCCGATCATGTTTATCATTATCTGTGCGATCTGCATTCCGATCTCCGGATTTTCTCCGGCTTACCTGATCAATGAGATCGTCACCCGTATGGGGCGCAATACGTTCCTGATCCTGGCTCTGCTGATCCCGATCATGGCCGGTATGGGCCTGAATTTCGGTATGACGCTCGGCGCCATGGCCGCTGAGATCGGCCTGATCTTTGTGGCAGACTGGCAGATCTACGGGATCCCCGGAATGGTGCTGGCCATGATCCTCTCCATTCCGATCTCCATGCTGCTGGGCGTTGTCTGCGGCAAGATCCTGAATGCAGCCAAAGGCCGTGAGATGGTCGCGAGCTATATCATCAGCTTTTTCATCAACGGTATTTATCAGCTGATCGTCCTGTACATGATGGGCAGCATCATTCCCATCAAGCATACGACAGTCAAGCTGCCCAGAGGCTACGGTATCCGCAACACGGTCAGCCTCCTGAATATGAGACAGAAACTCGATGACCTGCTGGCGATCAACGTCAAGGGTGTTAAGATCCCTGTCGCTACCTTCATCGTCATTGCGATCCTGTGCATCTTCATCGTCTGGTTCCGCAAGACCAAACTCGGACAGGACATGCGCGCAGTCGGGCAGGACATGGAAGTCGCCCGCGCAGCAGGTATCAACGTCGAGCGCACCAGGATCATCTCCATCGTGATGTCCACGGTCATCGCCGGCTTTGGCATGATCATTTATCTGCAGAATATGGGCAACCTTTCCACCTACAGTTCCCATTCCCAGATCGGTATGTTCGCGATCGCGGCGCTCCTGGTCGGCGGCGCCTCCGTCGATAAGGCATCCATCGGCAACGTCTTTCTTGGCGTCATGCTGTTCCATCTGATGTTCATCGTGGCACCGTCTGCAGGCGCAAAGATCACCGGTGACTCCATGATCGGCGAATACTTCCGTGTGTTCGTCTCCTACGCAGTTATCACGATCGCGCTGATCATGTATGAGACGAAAAAGCGCAGGGAGAAGAGCCAGATGGCAGAGCTGCTCGCAGCAGAACAGGAGGGCGAAGAGGTATGAAAACAAAAATGACCAAACGTATGCTTCTGTTCCGCTGCGGCACGATCCTCGTGCTGCTGCTGATCGCCGGTCTGATGTTCCTTATCGGAAGAGGCCATACGGTCTATTTTGACAACAAAAAAGCTGAGTATAACGGGCAGACGATCGAAACGCCTTACCGCATCGATGTCTATGTAAACGACGAGAGAGTCGGAAAACTCTCCTCCGGCGACAGGGGTATGGCGTCCTGGATGGGGCAGAACTTCAAGATGCGTCTGGAGATCACCAAAGAAAAAGGCGGAAAGAAACAGATCGCAAACGTCGCCCTCAAACTCCCTTACAACATGGATGGCATCATTCTGAATCTGCCGGCTATGCTGGCAGGACTTCCGGAGGATGCGTACCTGTCTGAATTCATTCCGGCACCTGTGGAGGTCACGGAAGAGGACAACGAGGTCGTCACCGACGAGTTCGGCCTGGAAGGCCTTGAAGAGGGAATGGAAGAGTCTGCAGGAGAATAGCAGAGAACTGTTACAGGCGGCTGGCAATGGAGTTTTCGTCCGGAAAAAGGCCAGCCGCTGTGACAGCTCAGATATGTTGATTGTGATACGGTTTTGCAAGATTTGGCTGTTTTTTCTTAAATCTTGGCATGAAACCGGCTGCTTTATCCTGTATACTGGCATCATCAAAGAGAGATACGAAACAATTTGATTCGTACAACTCCTTGATCCTGAAAATTGATTTTAACTCGACAGTGACGTGTTCACTTCAGAGTTTGCCTTTCATTCATAACCCCCCTTTTTGCCGCCAGGTTGCAAGACTTGACGGCCTTTTTATTTTTACTATGTCAATTAAGTTCATTCAAGATTTAGATACCCCTGAACTGCAGATCTACCTTGAGCGCTCGGAAAACCGGCTGAGGCGGATCTTTGAGCCGGAGCCCGGCCTTTTTATCGCGGAGAGCCTCAACGTGATCGAGAGGGCGCTTGCGGCAGGCTACGAGCCTGTCTCCTTTTTGCTGGAGACAAAGCTGACGGAGTCTTCCGAACAGCTGCAGAAGATCCTGGAGCAGTATCCGGATGTCCCGGCTTATCTGGCCCCGCTTGATGTGATCAACCATCTGGTCGGATACTCGATGATGCGGGGAGCTCTCTGCGCCATGCGCAGAAAACATCTGCCTTCCCTGGAAGAGACCTGCGCGGGAGCAAGGCGCCTCGCAGTTCTGGAAAACGTCGTAAATCCCATCAATATCGGCGCCATCGTGCGCTCCGCGGCGGCTATGCATGTCGATGCGATCCTTTTCACGGCGGGCTGCAGCGATCCCCTCTACAGAAGGGCGATCCGCGTCTCCATGGGGACGATTTTCCAGATCCCATGGACTATTCTGAATGAAAAACGGTGTTCCTGGCCGGAGAAGGGAATGGCGGCGCTTAAGGAAATGGGATACATGACAGCGGCGATGGCCCTGTCAGATGATTCGGTATCGATTGACGATCCCTGCCTGCAGGGAATCGAAAAGCTGGCGATCATCCTCGGAAGCGAGGGAGAAGGGCTGCTGGAAGAGACGATCAGGATGAGCGATTATACAGTAAAGATCCCCATGTCTCATGGAGTGGATTCGCTCAATGTGGCAGCTGCCAGCGCGGTGGCTTTCTGGCAGCTGCGATAGGATTTAGAATCGATCCTCGGATCAGAATCGATCCTCGGATCAGAAGCGATCCTCGATGTCGGTAAGAAGCTGAAGATGAAGCCGGGCGGCCATTTCTTCGGCTTTTTTAATGGCAGGAAGATCGATCACTCTGCTCGTTCTGTGCGCATCCGCGCCGAGGACTACTTTGTTGCCGATCTCCGAAGCTAAGGACCAGAACAGCGGATTGGGGTAAAATCTGTCCTCGGTCACACCTTGCAGGTTGATCTCGAGCGGCAGGTCGATCTTCTTTGCGGCGATGCAGAGCCGCCGCATGTGCTCCTGATAGACTTCGTCGGGACCCGTGAAGTGGAATACGTCCGGGTGGGCAAAATAGATGAATTTTCCCGTATTCATCGCCTCAATGCACTGGTCGACATAGCGAATGAGCTGTTTTTCATCCGTTGTAGGCGTGAAAGAGGAGACATCCGGTGTGCCGTCCGGCAGCATATCATTTCCGAGATTATGCTGTGCCAGGAGAAAATACTCCAGAGGGTAAGGGGCAAGAAATTCGAGAAGCCTGTCAAAAAACTTAGGATAGTATTCCATCTCCAGCCCGAGGTGGATGGTGATATCCGAGGCATATTTTTGTTTCAGTGTCAGAACGGTGTCGACGTACTGCTCTATTTCCTGCGGCAGCATTTTCACGCCGTAGGGATAGTAATCTCCGTCGTAGAGGTAGGGAGTATGATCGGAAAATCCGAAGATCTTCAGGCCTCCGCGGATCGCCTCTTCTACATATTCTTCGGGTGAGCCCGTTGCGTGGCGGCAAAGGGGCGTGTGATTGTGATAACTGGCATAGATCATAGGATTAGACTTTCTGTGAGGGAATTTACGTGCTGCCGGGCTGCATACCAGGGCAGGTACAGGTATGACTGTATGCCGGACATTAAGCTTGGCCGCAGGACGCGGTGCAGCATTGTACTACTTTACGGCGCTGCAAATTTTACCATAGAAGGGACAACTTCTACAATAAAATGATTCTCGTGAATGATCTCGCCGTCCAGGGAGTAGGCAAAACCTTCAGGCGCCGTTACTTCCACTGTTTTTGCCTTGCGGTAAACCATGAGGTTCTGCATTCTGGGATCATCCAGGTGAGTGCCCTTCACATAAGCCCCGATGAGGCTGACAAATTTCAGCCTTGAAATAGGCTTTACCAGACATACTTCGACCAGGCCGTCGTGCAGATCGGCCCGGGGAGCACAGTGAAAGGAGCCGCCCACGAATTGCCCGTTGCCAAGCGTGCACAGAAGAGCGATCCCGTCAGGATTCAGGAGCTCTCCGTCAGCCCTTACCTCAAAACGGTTTTTCATACTGGTGATCAGAGCCCGGATAATACCTTTTGTGTAAAGGCTCTTCCCGGCGTTGCCTTTCTGGGCACGCCCTTCATTGACGGTCATGGCAACAACGGTGTCGAACCCGAAATTGACGACGTTATTGCTGTAGCGATCGCCGACTTTGAGCATATCTATTTTTTCAGCTTCTGCGGCGATCAGGTCGGGAATATTCAGGAACCTTTTTGCTCCTCCGAATGACTTGACGAAATCATTTCCGCTGCCGCATGGATAACAGCTCACCTCGGCATTGTCATATCCGATCACGCCGTTAAAGACTTCGCTCAGTGTCCCGTCGCCCCCGCATGCGATAAAGCGCACCGGCTGCTCCGGATGCTCCTTACAGTAATTCCTGACAAAAACGGTTGCATCCGTGTTTCCATTTGTTTCATAAATCTCGCACTGGTCTCTTTGCGGCAATGCGTCGACAGCTGTTCGGATCTGTGCGGATGCGTCAGCTACTCCGGCGTGTGGATTGATCACAAATATATATTTTTTCTCGTTCATTTTCCCGCTCCCCCAAGCAGTTACAGATTTAAGATCGCGCGTTAAAGATGCACGGCGATCATTCATTAAATGGCAGATTGCTGATTGCGCGGCGATCAGACAGTAGATGGCGGATTGCCGAGCACACCGGCAATCAGTCAGATCATCAACATTCCCTGTGTGATAAGAAATTCTCCCAGTAAATAGGTCGCCATCACAGTAAAGTGTTTTTTAAAAATCAGGTCCTGCCGCCTGTGATATCTTACCAGAAACAGACAGCAATCGGAAATATAAAACAGAACAGCCCCTGCTAAAGCCGTTACAGTCCCGGCAGACGGCCGGGAAAAAAGCTGCATCAGGGCAAACAGATTCATCATGCTGTTCATCAACAGATAAAAGTACATCGGCGGGATCATCTTGCGCGGGGTATTGTCCCGAACAGCCATTATGATCCGGAGCGCTATCCCGAAGTAGAGCACGGCAGCAGGGAGCAGAACCAGCCACGGCACTGCGTGAAATGAGATCTGCTCGTAATACACACACATGAAGAAAAAGTGACAGAACATAAAACTGATCCCGCCAATGACAAACCACTTATGCCCGTGAGGAATCAGCAGCACATCTCCCAGCCAGCTGGTCAGAAGAGCCAGGACCAGGGGAATATTAATGCTTTTATTTACATCCGCTGTGATGCTTGCAAGATAGTAGAGCAGCAGGAACAGCAGCAAAAAGGGCTTGGTCTTTGCCCGTTTTGCCCGGTCGTCCATCCAGCTGTGATACAGATGAATACAGCAGAGGATCATATAGGCTGCAAGAAACAGGTAATTTGCTTTCATGGGATTCTCGCTTTCATGGGATTCTCGCTTTCATGACATTCTCGCTTTCATGGCATTCCATCCTGAACAAATGAAGAATTCAATACCCAGCTCCGCAACATAAATTCAATTCTTAACTCCGTGCAACATAAATATTGTGATTTGTTCTGTATTGTTGTGCGGAAATTTTCCGCTTTTGGAGCCATACAACATTCCTGCTGATTATAGTTGTTTCGGATGTGCAGGTTTTGGCCTTCTTTTTTGGCCCCACAACAGGGATCCTTGAAAGAGCATCCGGTGACCGTGCGGCGTAGTAGTCTCTTCAGCAGGCTTCGCAACAGGAAACTTGCTTTTATTTAATCAGGTACGTGATGGCTTTTTCGACGCACAACACCCGGATCGATTCCCCTTCGAATGCACGTAACCTGCTACTGCAGAGCAAATGAAATTACCACCAAATTAGTGAGTACGGAAGCCTTTGCCCGTGGCCGCTAATTTTTGAGTTAAAATGTCCACGCCAGAATGCTGGTAATTTAACCCGGATGTCGTGCGCCTGTCCGGAGGCCTTTCGGGCTGCACGGTTGAACAAACTAATTCTGTTATTTATTGTTGCGACGACATTCCCGGCCGCAGCTGTTTTCCCTGACTTTTCGCGCGATGCGGCCATTACAGCATCCCTCACGATCCCAGCCGCAGCTGTTTCCGAGAATTCCCAAGGAACTGCTGCCTGTAATATAAATATAATGAATACAGCATCAAATGTAAATCTGGCCAACCAAGCTGCTTTGCAGGCATTGCAGAGGCGAAAGGCAAAAACAAAGTATTCATAATAATCTTCTACATGAGGACTCTTGCATCGCTGATGTTTGTATGATAAAACATAAATTGTACCGCACGAAGCGGAACAGTGAGAGGCAGAAGCTTCTTTTTGAAAGATTGAAAGACAGAATCATAGATTGAAATTCAAAGATCTTAAGACTCCAAAGATTCCAAGAATCTCCAAGATTCCAAGAATCTCCAAAATTCCAAGAATCTCCAAGATTCCAAGAATCTTCAAGATCCCAAGAATCCCAAAGATCTCAGACATCTCGAAGATCAAAGAATTCGTATATTTGTATGTTAGGAAGGCATACGGTCCTCTCGAAGGAGGATGGTATGTCTTTTTTTGACTATACCATTCATCATTTATTACTTGCAGTTTCTATGGAAGAATCAGTGGCAGCGAAGCCGCCGGGCCGGAATCAGAAAGACCGACTGAACAGAGAAGGATGGTATTTACTATGCATATGGCAGATGCGCTGCTTTCACCGGGTGTTGCAGCAACTATGTACGCAGCAACGGCAGTAACTGCTGGTATCTCTATCTCCAGGCTGAGAAAACAGGAGAAGCTGGAGGTCGATCCGACAGCGGTCAAACTCCCCACGATGGCTGTCATGTCCGCGCTGGTTTTTGCCGGACAGATGATTAACTATACGATTCCGGGGACGGGTTCTTCAGGACATCTTTGCGGGGGCATGATGCTGACGGCTCTCCTGGGACCTTACGCAGGATTTTTGTCCATGATCGTCGTGCTAACGATCCAGTGCCTGTTTTTTGCGGACGGAGGGCTGATGGCTCTTGGCGCCAATGTATGGAACATGGCTTTTTACGGCTGTTTTGTGGGGTATTTCCTCATTTATCTTCCGATCATGCGGAGCAAACTGTTTTCAGGCAGGGATGCGAAAGCGGCCGGACGCCTCAAGATCATTCTCGCATCTATCCTTGGATGCGTGATCACGCTTCAGCTCGGAGCATTTTCCGTTGTGGCGGAGACTTCCCTGTCCGGCATCACGGAGCTGCCTTTTGGCACCTTCTGCGGAATCATGCTGCCGATCCATCTGGCGATCGGGCTGGTCGAAGGCCTGATCACAGCGGCTGTGCTGCTGTTTGTCTATGAGACAAGACCGGAGCTGCTGCGCGACGTCAATACGGCGGAAACCGATGGAAAGCACTGGTCAGCTGTCGGAACTCTTGTTATGCTGGCTGTGGTCGCACTGGTGGTCGGCGGAGGCCTGTCTCTTAAGGCCAGCAGCAAGCCGGACGGCCTTGAATGGTCTATTTTCGGTAACGCCGAGGAAGGCTATTCCGCGAATATGGGTCTCGATGAGGAAAGCTACGGCGTAGAGAGCCAGGCAGCGGCAGCCGCTCAGTCGATCCAGGAAAAAACAGCCTTCTTACCGGACTATGCATTTGCCGGCGATGAGGAAAATCCTGCCGGAACATCCGTGTCAGGCATTGCCGGATCAGCCATCGTTGCGATCGTGGCAGCTTTGATCTGCGTGATCGGCGGATTCTTCAGAAAAAAACATGAAGGCCTTCCCGCGTGAGAAAAGATGTTTCAAAATCACCGGTTGAAAGCCGATTTTAAGAAAATATAATGGTGAAACAAAAAAACAAAGAAACTTTCCCAAACCGCACTACAGGACCAAACAGGGCAGCAGCGGCACAGATGGAATTCCTGGAAATGGACCAGCTGGCCGCCCGCTCGTCGATGATCCATAACATGACACCGTTATCCAAACTCTGGATAGCGGTGTTCTATATTCTTGTCACGGTTTCCTTTCATAAATATGATATCAGCGGCCTGTTTGTCATGGTCCTGTTTCCGCTGCTCGGATATCAGCTCAGTTATATTCCGGTGCTGACCTGTTTTCACAAGCTTCGGGTCGTGATGCCGCTGGTGTGCGCAGTGGGACTTCTGAATCCTTTTTATGACAGGCAGATCCTTTTGACTGTCGGGACTGTCGGGATCAGCGCAGGTGTGATCTCCATGCTGACACTGATGATGAAGGGCGTGTTCTGCCTCATGATGTCCTTCCTGCTGGTGGCAACGACGGGAATCACGGGGATCTGCAGCGCCCTGAGACAGATCCGCTGTCCTGAGGTGATCACGACCTTGCTGCTGCTGACTTACCGCTATATTTCGCTGCTTCTGGAAGAAGTCTCAACGATGACTACGGCTTATCATCTCCGGGCCCCGGGACAGAAGGGGATCAGGATGTCGGCCTGGGGGTCGTTTCTGGGACAGCTGATCCTGCGGAGCATGGACCGGGCGCAGGGCCTGTATGAGAGCATGATGCTAAGAGGCTTTCACGGGGAGTTCCACAGTGCTGCGGAAAACAAAGGACCCCGGGCAGTTTCAGCGGCAGTTTCCGTGATCTGCAGCATATGCGTACTCGCATGCCGATGGTATAATATTCCTGCGTTACTGAACAGCCTGGTGATGTTTTGAGGTGCAGGATGATCCAATTTGACCATGTGAATTTTTCTTATACAGGAGAGCAGCCCGTTCTGCAGGATCTCTCTTTTCATATCAGGGAAGGAGAGCAGGTCGGACTGATCGGCGCAAACGGCGCCGGCAAGAGCACTCTGATGAAAGCCGTTCTGGGGCTGGTATATCCGCAGCAGGGAAGGATCCTGGCAGACGGAATACCGGTCGAACCGGCGAACCTTGCGCAGATCCGTAAATCCCTCGGATATGTGCTGCAGGACTCAGACCAGCAGATGTTCATGCCTACGGTCCTGGATGATATGATCTTCGGACCTGTCAATTACGGCCTGGCGAAAGCGGAAGCTGTAAAAAAAGCGGAAGAAACGCTGGCATCCCTGCATATCGAGCACCTGAAGGACCGCTATAATCACAGGATCTCCGGCGGGGAAAAAAGAATGGCCGCGATCGCCACGATCCTGACCATGGAGCCTAAGGTCATGCTGATGGATGAGCCGTCGTCCTCACTTGACCCACGCAACAGGAGAAACCTCATCCGGGCGCTGAAGACGATACCTGTCACAAAGCTGATCGCCGCCCATGACCTGGATCTGATCCTGGATACCTGTACAAGAGTGCTGCTGCTGAGCGGCGGAAGGATCGCGGCGGACGGCCCTGCGGAAGAGATCCTGAGGGACAGGAAGCTGCTTGAGGATAACGGCCTGGAGCTGCCCCTTAGTATCGGCGGCAGGAGCGGGCAGTAAGTATACGTTACGATCATTCAGGAGCATAGCAGAATATTCTTTTCGGAGAAGATGATGAACAGTGAGATCAGAAAAACATTGGAAGCAGTGCAGAGCGGCGACCTTTCCGTCGATGAAGCTCTGCTCAAGATCAAAAAGCAGCCTTTTGAGGATATCGGCTACGCAAAGATCGACCTTCACAGAGGGATCCGTCAGGGAGCTCCGGAGGTGATCTACGGAGCCGGAAAAACAGCGGAGCAGATGATAGGGATCGCGCAGCTGATGAAGGACAGAGGCGTCGAACATATTCTTATCACCCGCCTGTCAGCGGAATCCGCTGATAAGATTAAGGCGGAAGTGGATATGGAGTATTATCCGGATGCCCGCGTTGGTATTATCGGCGGAATGCCGGAGCCGGACGGACTGGGGAAAGTAGTCGTGGTGACCGGAGGCACTTCAGATATTCCGGTTGCGGAAGAGGCTGCACTCACCGCGCAGATCCACGGCAATGAGGTGGTTCGGCTCTATGATGTAGGCGTCTCCGGCCTGCACAGGCTTCTTTCTCATCTGGATGAGATCATGAGCGCCTCCGTGATCGTTGCGATCGCGGGTATGGAAGGAGCGCTTGCCAGCGTTGTCGGAGGCCTGGCGGACTGCCCGGTCATTGCTGTGCCGACCAGCGTCGGATACGGTGCGTCCTTCGGGGGAGTGTCAGCTTTGCTGTCCATGCTCAATTCCTGCTCCAGCGGCACGTCCGTAGTCAATATCGACAATGGCTTCGGCGCAGGATATCTTGCAGGAATGATCAACCATATGAAGTGAATTTTTTCCACTTGTTAAAAATGGGGACTGCTCCTGCTGCTGCATGCTTTAACGTAAATCTGCAGCGGCGGGAACAGTCCCCATATCACGTCAGATGTGCGCTTCAATGAAGGCAATGGTGTCTTTCAGGATCTCATAGCTCTCGGGAGTGCCGCGTCCGGCTGGACACAATTCCCGGAGCGGGGGAGGAAATTATGAACCTCGTCGGTAAAATGCACCATGATCTGCAGACCGGTGCAGAATAAGGAAATAACGGAAAAGTGGATCCGCTCAAACTCAATGCCCTTATTTTCGATCAGTTCCAGTCCGGATATTATGTTGCGACTGAGAAGGTCGGACAGGCCTGGAATGCCGGCAAAGATGTCTTCAAAGCTGCCAGGGAATCCGACTGAGCTTAGCGGCTCCTCACGCGATAATCCTCAGGTGTCATACCGGAATATTTTTTAAAAATCTTTGTAAAATAGCTCTGCGATGAAAACTGCAAAAGCGAGCTGATTTCACCGAGAGTGTACTGGCGGGTATCGATCAGATACGCCGCCTCTTTTATTTTCTTTTCAGAAATAAAATCAGTGACAGTCTGCCCGCTGACATCCCGAAATCTTTTGCTGACATAAGAAGCGGACAGATGGATGCTGTCTGCGATCACAGCCGTAGAGAGCTTCTCATAAATGTGCGAAATGACATAGCGGTTTACCTGATGACAGACCCAGTCGTGGTCATAGGGAAAAGAGGAGATCTTTGCCGCTTCAGAAGCATAATCCAGCATGAAGGATTGAAAAATCGGTCCCAGCTCATAGATCCGTTTTGCCTTCAGCAGCTCGTTAATATAAAATCCGCTCATTTCGTTGATGAGGAGGTCTCTTCCGCCTGGAGGGATCACTTAGTGCAGTCAATGGATTCGCGAACAAGATCGGTGCGGGACTTGGCGCAGGAATGCTGGGAATTCTCCTCGGCGCTGCAGGATATGACGGAACGGCGGCTGTCCAGAGTGCTTCGGCCATCACGATGATCCGTCTGCTGTATTCCCTGATTCCCGCAGCATTGTACTTCTGCGTATACCTTGCGCTACGGCTCTACAAACTGGATAAACTGATGCCGGAGATCCGCAGAGTCAACGAACAGAAGCGCGCGGAGAATGCACAGGCAGAAGATGCGCAGACGGAAGATGCACAGGTGTGACGGATTAGGGGAGGTCACCGGAGCAGCATGGGATTATGAGAGCAGCGGAGACTGGTCCCATGAAGAGACGCTGATCCCGGATGAAAATGGCGGTGCAAGGATAAAATCTGTACACATATTCGAAAAACCGGGCACATATTATCCCTGCCTGAAGGTTCGCGCGAACCGCAATGGTGATGCCTCGGATATTTTCACACAGTGCAAAAACCTCGACAGAGTGAAAGTCGTCGTAGGCTGAGCAGGATAAAGAAGGCCGGCCCCACTGACACAAAAGTGACAGCAGGGCCGGCTCCATTTTTATATCATCTCTTCTACAAATGCAGCAGCTGTACCGACGAGGTCGTTGCAGGAGTGATCTCTGCTTCGGACAAGATCACTGCACTTAAGCGAGCCATATCTGGCGATGAATTTCCGGTCAAAGTCATCCGTGCTCAGACCCAGACCTCTTAATATCTTTTCAGCGGAAAGAACGGCTCCGCATTTTCCTCCTTCACTTTTAGGGATCGGGGCTGTTCCGTCTGCAACGTCTGAAAACGCGGAATAAACAGATGATGCACAGCTGTAACCGTTTTTGTGCGTCTGCCTTGCTTTTTGTTCACGACTCATCCTATGTCCTCCAATTATTCAACATCATTTTCAAGTTCCCTGATCAGTCTGGCAGGGACCCCGCCCACAAGGCTGTTGTCAGGAATATCTTTTGTCACAACGGCGCCGGCAGCAACAACGACATTGTTCCCGATTGTCACACCGGGGAGGATGGTACAATTCCCTCCAATCCACACGTCATCACCGATATGAACAGGTTTTACAATGCCCAGGTGCCTGCGGCGGCCAGCGGGTGTCATCGGATGATTGACAGTAGAGATGAGCGTTCCCGGACCGATCATGACATTATCACCGATATACACTTTTCCGACATCCAGAATGGTCAGATTATAATTCCCTGTGAAATTGATACCAATATATATGTTTTTGCCATTGTCACAATTGAAGGTTTTGGCAATCCAGCCGCCATCACCGAAACCGCCAAGATTCTCCTTCAGCATTTTCCTCTGGCTCTCGAAGTCAAGAGGATCCAGTGCGTTGAACTTCTGATTCCAGATAATGGCATTCTCTTTGATGGCATCGACCTCTTCATCGTCATAGCAATATTCTAATCCCGCTTCCAGCTTTTCCAGTTCTGTCATATTCAGGATATCTCCTTTCAAATAGATTGCGTACCGCCGATAGTAAACAACGTTCTGTTTTGTTGTATATATAATGCCAAATTGCGGAGAGCTTTGATATCAGAATCATTGGATTCATAGCAGATTCAGGATGGAGGTTTATTGGAATCGGGCTCAAAACTTAATAATGTGATATAAATGCAGGATTCATGGTATTACATATGTTTTTGGTCTGATATAAATAATAAGGTCGCCAACATCTTAGTTTATTCAGCAGATCGGCTGCAGACAGCGGCAGAGAGTTTTGGCGGCCTTTTAACATTCAGGCATCATTTCACCGTTTGACCCCAGTATCACAATAAAAAAGGAGAGAAATATGAGATTTGGTGTACAGGGATTCGGCACATTCAGAAATACGTCAGAAGACTTTGGGGAGCTGTTTTACAGGATCCGCGAAGCGGGATATCAGCTCATTGAGCCCTGCGTCAGTTTTATGACGATCGAAGGCTATGAGAGAACCATCTGGCCTTATGAAACGTTTAAAAGCCTTGCTGCAATGATCGACAGTGCCGGGCTTAAGATGGAATCCTGTCATGTCTTTTCCGGGAATCTGCTGGCAAATGTGCCGCAGATGACGGAGATGGCAGAGCAGTACGGAATCAGGCAGTTTGTTGTCAAAACGCCGCAGGATATGAGTGAGCGTTCCCTTCAGGAGACGTCCCTGCGTTTTATGCAGATCGCGGATGCTCTGGAGCCTGCAGGCGCAAGGCTTCTGATCCATAATGAAGCCGATGACATTGCCGCAAAAATACACGGCAGGACAGTGTATGAATATCTGCTGGATCTGTGCCTCGGAAAGGTGGATGCCCAGGTCGATGTCGGCTGGGCAATGTTCGCAGGTGAGGATCCGGTCTCTCTGTTATGGCGAAACAAAGACCGCGTAAGATCCCTGCATTATAAAGATTTTGCTGCAGCAGATGAGAATAATGCACATGGTGCGCCTTATGGAACAGAAGTGCAAATCGGTAAAGGTGCGCTTCCTATGGAGGGGTGCTTTCAGTTTGCGAGGACTTTCGGCATCGCGCAGATCGGTGATCAGGATTCCTTTGCAGACGATGTTGTCACGGAATTGAAAGAAACAGCAATTGTGCTGAACATGCTTGGGCAGTCCAGGGAGCACAGCATCAGTTATCTGAATACGTATGACATCGAAACGGGAGAAATCAAAACGCTGCACAGGTTCGAGCGGGTAGTGGAGGCGCCGAACTGGCTGAAGAAAGAAGATGCCATGCTCTACAACAGCGACGGACGCATCTGGCATTATGACATTGTGTCGGACACTGAGACACTGGTGGATACAGGAATCTGTACCGGCTGCAACAACGACCACGTCGTCGCACCGGATGAGTCGGCATTTGCCGTCAGCCATGGAGGCGTGACACCGGAGGAAGGGTATACATCCAGGATCTATACGATCCCCATGGGCGGAGGAGAGGCAAAACTGATCACGCCCAATACACCCAGCTACCTGCACGGCTGGTCGCCGGACGGAAAAGAGCTGGCATACTGTGCATTCCGGCCGATAGATGGGAAAATGGAGGTGGATATCTACACCATTCCGGCAGACGGCAGCGCAGAAGAAAAGCGCCTTACAGGCGGTGGTTTCAATGACGGACCGGAGTATTCTCCGGATGGAAAATATATCTGGTTCAACAGTACGAGAAGCGGACTGATGCAGGTATACCGCATGAAGGCAGACGGAAGCGAGCAGACGCAGATGACCGGCAATGATCGCAATAACTGGTTCGGACATGTGTCACCTGATGGGAAAAAGGTGGTATATCTGTCCTACCGGAAAGGTGATCTGGATGCCGGGGAACACCTTCCGAACATGCAGGTGGAGCTGTGGGTCATGAACAGCGACGGAAGTGATAAGAGAAGAGCGGTATCGCTGTTCGGAGGACAGGGTTCCATCAATGTCAATTCCTGGGCGGGAGACAACAAACGGTTTGCTTTTGTGAGCTACGAACTGATTCATGAATAATCCTCTCATACAGGGAAAAGGAGAATATTTTTGGCTGCCGTACGCGAGGCGAAGATCCCGCGCGGGGAATGATCTTTTGTCCCCAGGGAGGAGACAGGGGACGGTTCTCTGCCTCCTTACCACAACAGAAAGATACAGGAGAGATAAATCATGGCTGTTTTAATTACTAAGGAAGCACAGCGGTGTCTTCAGTGCAAAGTGCCGCAGTGCCAGAAGGGATGTCCTGTGAACACCCCTATCCCGCAGATCATTCAGATGTTCAAGGAAAACCGCCTGATGGATGCAGGGGAAGCTTTGTTTTTAAACAATCCCATGTCATCTGTCTGTGCGATCGTCTGTAATCATGAAGCGCAGTGCACAGGGCATTGTGTCATGGGAAGAAAAGACAGTCCGATTCTGTTTTATGAAATAGAGAAATATATCTCAGGGACATATCTGGACAGAATGAAGAAGGTGCCGGAGCGGCACAGCGAGCACTCCGTAGCTGTCATTGGGAGCGGTCCTGCCGGCATTACGGCAGCGGTGATCCTGCGGCATCACGGCTATGATGTCACGATGTTT
>JAFTFD010000077.1 GCA_017449745.1 Lachnospiraceae bacterium | reverse complement strand
TGATGATGTAGCTCCTGATGTTGTAGTTCCTGACGCTGATACTCTCAGTATTTGACTGCCAAAAAGACCTGTGCATAGAACACAGGTCAGAAATAGCAGGATATACTTTTTATAGTCCAATCTTTTCACAGAGTTCTTCCCTTCTGGCGAAAGCAATCTGTCATTTACCACAAATTACACTCTGATTCTTCTTTACGGACGCGTCATGAACAGGCTCAATTTTGGGGAATACCCCAAATTCTTCCTGAATTCATCTGCTTGGTCGTGCAATGAATTGGAATGTTTCCGGAAAAATACCCCAATTATGTCCAAACACTTTCAAATGGACGTGCAACCTAGAGAGTATATTACGGGGTTATACCCCTAACTGCTTAACATCTTAAAAATTTGATGTAATGAAAAAGAATGCCGCACGTCCGCCGGATGCTCTTTTTCGCTTACTGGGGGTATTCGATTGCATGCAATTGTTTTTCCGCACGTCCGCCGGAAGCTCTTTTTTGCTTACCGGGGGTATTCGATTGCATACAATTGTTTTTCCGCACGTCCGCCGGATGCTCTTTTTCGCTTACCGGGGGTATTCGATTGCATGCAATTGTTTTTCCGCACGTCCGCCGGATGCTCTTTTTTGCTTACCGGGGGTATTCGATTGCATGCAATTGTTTTTCCGCACGTCCGCCGGATGCTCTTTTTTGCTTACCGGGGGTAATCCGGTTTACTCCCACAATCCGATATCATTTTTCGAGTAGCGCTTCACCGAGTAGAATGCGAAGATATCGACGATTACAACATAGGCAAAGAACAGTGTTGCCATGAGCTCGTCTTCAGAGCTGGCTGCAAAATCATAGAAACCGTGGAGCAGGACCGGGATCAACATACTCATGATGTTATTGTATTTCATTGCGGACCAGTTGTGTCTCTGCTCGCAGAGTTTTGACTGGCCGTAATAATGCCCCATGAAAATACCGCAGATACAGTGCATCGGGATCGCCGTAACTGCCCGGATCGGCGCAACGCCGAGACCGAAGTTCAGGATGTACAGGACATTTTCAAATGCCGCAAATCCCAGCGCCACGACTGCGGAATACAGCACGGCGTCAAACCGGAAATTAAAATTATCGTCATACCATGTGATTCTGCGCAGGGCAAAATGCTTGACGCCCTCCTCAGAAATACCGACAACGATAAAGTTCAGAAGGATCATATACAGCGTCATATTCTCGCTGTTCTGAAAAACGCCGTTCAGAATCGACACTCCAATGCGCTCCAGGATGCACGCCGCAAATGTAGTCAGGCCTCCGGCAATGAACAGCTTGACCAGCAAGCCCGTGGGCTCGTGCTCTATTGTGTCCTGCTTATAGATGTATCTGATGAGAAGCAATGCAGGCAGCACACCCGCGATCAATAAGATCATCATTTTTCTGATCCCCCTTTATTTCTACCCTTTTTAGTCCAACAGCCTTCGTTATACGTGCCGCTTATCCATCAGCACAGAGAGCTTCATTCCCAGCAGGGAGAAGATCTGCTGCAGGAGCACGAGCAGTACCACCGTCACGATCATAATGTCCGCCTGATAGCGATAATATCCGTAGCGGATGGCGATGTCTCCCAGTCCGCCTCCTCCGACGGTTCCGGCCATCGCAGAGTATCCGAGGATCGTTCCGAAGGTGATGGTTGCGCCTGTGATCAGGGATACTCTCGCCTCGACCAGCAGGACTTTCAGGATGATCTGCATCGGACCCGCGCCCATAGACTGGGCCGCTTCAATGACACCGTGATCAACTTCCTTGAGGGAAGACTCTACCATACGCGCGATAAATGGTGCGGCAGAGATCACAAGCGGTACGATCGTCGCCGTCGAACCATAGGATTTTCCGACGATCGCCCTGGTGATTGGAATGACCAGGATCAACAGGATCAGGAACGGGATGCTGCGCATGATGTTCGTTATGACATCCAGCACCCTGTAAAGAGGGCCGTTCGGCTTGATCCCATCCTTATCAGTCACGGCGAGGACGATTCCCCATGGCAGTCCGAACACATATCCGAATATGGTCGCAAAGCATGTCATGTAGAGCGTCTCTCCGATTCCCCTGATGATCATCTCTCTGACTTCCGGTGTCCACATTTTCTATCTATTTCCTTCCTGAACTTCTTATTCTTCAATCAATTTCTTGAATGGAAAGGCCATGTCCTGCCTCTTTCAACCGATTCTCCACCGTGAGGCCGTTCCTGACTTTCTCAATCGATTTCTTCCACCGTAAGGCCGTTCCTGGCTTTCTCAATCGATCTCTTCCTCGTGAGGCCGCTCCTGGCTTCCTCAATCGATCTCTTCCACCGCAAGGCCGTGCTCCAGCAGATAATCAATTATTTTTTTCTGCATCTCCGCATCCTTGGGCAGTCCGAGGATCATATCGCCGCGGGCCACGCCGCCGACGTCCTGCGTCTGCGCTCTTAAGATATTGACGGGATGGCCGATCGTAAGGACCATGTTGGCGATGACCGGCTCAAACGAGGAATTTTTGGTGAAAACAATTCTGATCTTCTTGTCTTCGTGCAGGATCGGAACGGTCGCGTCGTTTCCGGTTGTGCCAGTGGATGCCTTTCCCGCTGCAGATGCGGCTGCCGTAGTTGCAGCTTGGGCACTGCCTGCCCTCGAGCTGCCTGCAGTAGTTCCGCTCTCTTCCTGTTTTTCCCCCTGCTCCCACTCATCAGGGTCCTTGCCCTCGATGACGAGCTGGCGGGCTGCCCTTGACTTGGGATGCATGAAGATCTCTTCGACCAGGCCGTTCTCGACGATCTGGCCGTTCTCGACGATCGCCACATTGTGGCAGATCTCGCGCACGACGGACATCTGATGTGTGATGATAACGATCGTAATGCCGGTATCGCGGTTGATGGTCTTTAGGAGCTGGAGGATCGACTGCGTCGTCTGGGGATCCAGGGCGCTGGTCGCCTCGTCGCAGAGCAGGATCTTCGGATCGCAGGCAAGGGCTCTTGCGATCGCCACCCTCTGGCGCTGACCGCCGGAGAGCTGTGCGGGATAGGCTTTCTCTTTCTCCGTAAGGCCTACGGTCTCCAGGAGCTTTCTGGCCTTTGCCTTCGCTTCCTCCTTACCCATACCGTGGATCAGAAGCGGAAAACAGATATTGTCGATGACTGTGCGCTGCATCAGCAGGTTAAAGCTCTGGAAGATCATGCCGATGCTGCTGCGCAGATCCCTCAGCTCTTTCTGGGAAAGAGAGCCCAGGTCTTTCCCCTCGACCAGGACACTGCCCGTCGTAGGCTCTTCCAGATAGTTAAGGCACCTGACCAGCGTGCTCTTGCCCGCACCGGACATGCCAATGATTCCGTAGATATCGCCCTTTTCAATAGACAGATTGATATCCTTCAGGGCTTCCACTGTATTGTCTTTGGTCTGAAATGTCTTGCTCAGATTTCTGACTTCAATAATAGGCATAACTGACTACCTTCCTGAATAAAACTAATGAAAACAGTATATCCTCTTTAACTGAAAAACGAAAGTCTCCGCCACTGTTATCCCTGTTCTTTTGCATAATTTGGCACGCTTAGGACATCATTGGATTGCTTTTGGCGCAGCATCATTTATGCAAACTGCATGGTTCATCATCTGAAATCTAAACCGCTTTATAATGCTGATAGAACAGCTCCAGATATTCCCTCTCCACTGCCTCGAAGGGCCGCACGGTATAGTCAGGTCTGATCTGCGCCGCCGGCATTTCACCCGGCTGTTTCTCGATCAGTGTGTCCATGTCGAACCACAGCATGTCATCATCGATCTGTTTGAGGAGTTTTTGCTCTTCCTCCGTCAAAACAGAGCCAAGAAATTTTTCATAGACGAGGTCCAGGATCCTGTCCTCCGTCACGCTGTACTGCGGAAGGTTCTGCTTGATCGGCCTTGGCACGTCGGACAAATAGCATTCGGAGGCATCGTGCAGGAGGCATGCAAGAACCATTCTGCCTGGCAGTCCTCTCGCAGCTGCTTCTTTAGCGCATAAAATACAATGCTCGCCGACAGACCAGAAGGTTTTCACGTGCCCGTTCCCTCTGCACAGGAGAGACAGGGCGTGCGCGATATCCTCGACTATAATAGCGGAAGGATCCGGGTTCATCGGATCAAAGTGTTTTCCCGTAAATGTTGTGATGTGGTTGCTCATGCTGTCGCTTCCTTTTTCGTGTAACTTGCTGCAGCATTTTCTTGTGTTTTTCTTGCAAGAATGCCATTCGCTGCCCTATTTTTCCATCTTCCAGAAAGCAGCGCTGTACGGAGCAAGGTGGGAACCGCCGCCAAAATCATGCGGTTTTCCGGTGA
>JAFTFD010000076.1 GCA_017449745.1 Lachnospiraceae bacterium | reverse complement strand
CTGTCCGAAAATGTTTGGCAGCTCACGGCTTCCTTTATTTTGCAGGCTCCTTCTTATGCGCTTTATATGACTGCTGTTGTGTACTATGTAAGTGACAATATTTCCTTTGAAAATTCTGCTAAAGGACAGAGCTTTGCTTTCACCGCAACAAGCCTTGGAGTTGTGCTCGCCAGTATCATAGGAGGGCAGCTCTATGATAATTTGTCAGTACCGCAGACGCTCTGGATAGCATTTGCAGCCGGCATAGCAGGAGCGGTTATTGTTTTCCTTGGAACTGGAAAGAAAAGAAATTATTCAGGATCCATGGGAGAGGTATGAATACTGATCGCTTGTATGACCTGGTCCACGGATGGCTTCTTTCGAGAGACTGAGGATATGGTCCGATACCGCCTGGAAGAAGGCTGCTCTGTCGTAGAGATGGAGTGCGCTGCGCTCGCGGCATGCTGCCTATGATACCGCTCCGGATTACGGGAAGAGACTCCTGGAATGGCTGCGGAAATAAACAGTTCAATAACTAAAGTTGTTCCTCGGATAGGCCTGCCGTGCATGCACGTGCAGGCTTTTCTATACTGAAGCCATCAGGAAACCGGCAGAATATCGGATGGTGTATTGCTTTCTACATCATACCGTGTTAACATAACTGTACTAGGACAACTAATACAGTTGCTACATTTTACTGAACAGCCAGGGCAGTATTTCGGCGGTACATAAGTGATAAACAGTGCCCGGATGTGGGGGAAAGATGAATTTGATCAACTATCAGGATGCCAGGCCGATCTATGAGCAGATCGCAGAGGGGTATAAGACACTGATCTTAAAGGGAGTGCTGGCAGACGGCGATCAGATGCCGTCGGTCCGTTCCCTTGCCATGGAGCTGTCTACGAACCCCAATACAGTCCAGAAGGCATATACGGAGCTGGAGCGTCAAGGCTATATCTACACGGTGAAGGGGAAAGGAAACTATGTCAACGGAGACCGCTCCCTGATGATCAACAAGATGGAAGAGATGGCGTGCAGGATCCGGGAAATACTGGATGAAGCGGCGGATCTTGGAATAGACCGGAGAGAGCTGCTGAGATCTGCCGGTATTCGCGAGACAAAGACAGAGGAGACGAGCAGATCCGATCTGGCCGGGAAAGAAGGTGGTTTATTATGATCGAGGCAGTACGTCTTAGCAAATCATTCGGGGATGTAAAGGCCCTCAACAAAATAACTCTTGAGATCGCGGACGGACAGATCTTCGGACTTCTGGGAACTAACGGCGCCGGAAAGAGCACGTTTCTGCGGCTTGCCGCCGGGATCCTCAAACAGGACGAGGGGACAGTCTGCGCAGACGGCCGGCCGGTCTATGACAATCAGCTGGTCAAGCAGGAGATCTTCTTCATTCCGAACGACTATTATTTTCTGCCGAACAGTACGCCCGAGGATATGTGCCGCTATATAGCGGATATTTATCCCCGTTTTGATACTTATAAGAGCAGGCAGCTGCTCAAATTCTTTAATCTGAACAGCGACAGAAAGATCGCCGGTTTTTCAAAAGGAATGAAGAAACAGCTGTCCCTGATCCTGGGGCTGTCCAGCGGCACCAGATATCTCCTGTGCGATGAGACTTTTGACGGCCTGGACCCTGTGGCGAGGCAGGCTGTGAAGAGCCTGTTTGCCAGGGAGATGGTGGACAGAGACCTGACTCCTGTCATTTCTTCCCATAACCTTCGGGAGATCGAGGATATCTGCGACCATATAGGGCTTCTCCATGAGGGAGGCGTACTGCTGTCCCAGGACATCGAGAAAATGAAACTGGGGCTGCAGAAAGTGCAATGTGTTTTTGCTTCTGCCGAAGACCGCGTAAAGGCATTTTCCGGCATGGACGTCATGGTCAGCGAGAGCCGGGGAAAACTCGATACGATGACGATCCGCGGTACAAGAGAAGACACAGAGAATTATTTCCGCGGGATCCACACTGTATTCTTTGAGATACTGCCGCTGACGCTGGAGGAGATCTTCATCAGCGAGACGGAAGCGGTAGGATATGATGTGAGGAAATTTATCATCGAATGATCATGACCTGTGATCAGTGTCTTCATAAAACCGGAAGGTAAGTACTATGTCTAATTCAGAACAGAAATCCTTTTATACATTCGGGAAAATACAGAAGCATATAATCTCAAGGAGAATATGGCTCGCTGGGCTTATGACTCTCTATTTTATCCTGTATTATCCGGTCGCGGTTGCCATGCAGATCACACGCAGCAACCAGTCGGGGATGATGAGAAGCCTTAGCACGGAGATGCTTCGTAATGACAGGCTCTCGTTGATCTCGGCATGGATGGGAATGCGTTCGTCTTTCCTGTTTGTCATCGTATTCCTTGGAATACTGGCCGGGATCCAGGAATTCTCTTACCTGTTCAGCAGCGACAAGATCGACTTTTATGAAAGCCAGCCGCTTTCAAGAAAAGCACGATTTGGTAATCTCTACCTGAACGGCATATTGCTGTTTTCGATTCCGCTTATTGTGAACTGGGGGCTGGCGGTCCTGATCAGCATCGCGACGAACAGCTTAAACGCGATCACTCTTGAGGAACTGCTGTACCAGCTGTTCAGGATCCTTCTCGTATTTTTAGCTTCCTACAGTATAGGGATCCTCAGCGTCATGCTGACGGGAAACCTCATCGTTGCCGTCCTGATGAGTATATTTCTGGAGGTCTTCGGGTGGCTTGGCTGGTATCTGACGGTGGCGCTGGGCAGCACTTTTTATATTACCTGGGCATTCGTCAATTCTCAGGCACCCAGAGGATTTCTCCTGTCAACCCTCTATAATACTATCTATCCCTCTGTCTATTCTTCCATGGGAGTAATGTACGCGCGGTACCCGCTGATGGCGTATGAACTGAAAAATATGGTCAGCAGTACGCTGCCGGGGGATTTCTGCAACATCGCCTGCGCTGTCCTGATCGGGGTGTGCGATCTGATGCTGTTTTCGAGAAGAAAAATGGAGGCAGCAGGAGAGTCCGTCCTGTTCCGGCCGCTGCGCGCGGTGATCAAGATCATCGTCTCTGTTTACGGTGGAATCATTACAGCGCTTCTGGTTCTTGGCATATTCGGGATCAATAACAGGGTCGGGATCGCTGCGGAAAACCAGCTGAGTATTTACGTATATGTTTTTGCGGGGGCGCTGTTTATGTGCTTCCTGGCAGCAGGCGTTATGCAGAGCATATACGATTTTAACATCCGCCGCTTTTTCGGAAGTGTATGGTCTATGCTGCTTTCCGGCGCACTTTGCCTTTTGATCCTGGGCTTTTACCATTTTGATCTCAGCGGATATGACAGATGGGTCCCCTCCCCGGAAAAGACGGCGTATGCATCTCTTGTTGTCTATGACGGTTTTCCGTGGTTCAACATTCCTTATGAAGCTGACAGTGATATAGCTTCAGATTCTCCGTATGATACAGGCATTTCTCCTTATTCAACAAGCAGGGGCAGTATGATCAATTCCAACGATTATGCTGAAAATAATATGCGGATCACAGACCTAAAGAGCCTTACAGCGATCGCATCGGCAGGAATGGAGAATATGACAGCAGCCAAGCAGTCTGGTAAGACAGCTGTGGTCACAGATGCCGGTACAAATGAAATGGCTGCCTCTGGATGGAATGCCAAAGTGATATACAAACTAAAGAACGGAAAAACCGCGGCGAGAAACATCCGCATTCCGTATTCCGTCGACCCGGAACTGATGGACAAAGTGACCGGACAGGAAGAGTATATTCGGTCTATATTCCCCGTTTTCCTTGATGATTCTTTAAGAAACAAAATCAATAAGGAAATACAGGCTCGTCAAATTGATATGAGTGATCCGGAACAGAGGACAATCATCCTGAACAGACCCGGCAGTTTCAGAGGCGTAACGACGGCATCAGAACCTAAACTTTACTTTTATAATGATGCGGATTCCGTGACTGCTGTATGCTGGTTCTACACGGAACTCTCGGATGCTCTCAGGGAAGACCTGCTGAAAATGTCTTTCAGCGACTACACACAGGAAGATGCGCTTGGAAACCTGAATATAGAATTTGACGATTATAATGGGTATTACCTCAATTATGAGATGCCGGTCTACGCCGGATATGAGAAAACGATAAAGGTCCTGGAGGAGAACGGGATCCGCCTGGCCTCTGTTCAGGAGATCCCTTTTGAGAGCATCGTAGTCCGCAGATGGTCGGAAACCTATGAAGAGAAGACCTATAAAGACGCCAATGAGATCCGCAGTATCCTCGATGCCTGCATGCAGACAAATTCTGGATTATGGAAGACGGACAGCAACTGGGAGAAAAGCCTGGATGTGATCGGGCAGCCGGGTGAAGCTTACTATGAAACCAGAAGCCGTTATGAATTCGGGGATGGCTGCAGCCTGACACTGAAAACTGACCTGGTTCCCGACTTTGTTAAAGCTGATTTTCCGAAGGAATAATGAAAGCGAATCTAATTGATCCTGCTATTAGTACATTTCATGCAGATTATCAGTTGTCAGAACGTACAATAATTTGATAAAGTAGAAGCGCCGCGGAAGCGGCGCTATTTTGATTACATAAAAAGCCGGGGAGACAGGGGACGGTTCTCTGTCTCCTGTCAATGAAAAGGAGACAGAGAACCGTCCCCTGTCTCCATCCCCCTTTAACCATTACTTAATAAATCTGTTATTTTGAAAGGAACAATTTACGATGGCAGATGAGAAAAAAAGCATGAATGGGCAGGATATGGATATTCCGCAGGAGCGGATCCGGAATTTCTGCATCGTCGCGCATATCGATCACGGCAAATCCACACTTGCGGACAGGATGATCGAACATACAGGTGTCCTCACAGCCCGCGAAATGCAGGACCAGGTGCTGGACAATATTGATGTCGAGAGAGAACGCGGGATCACGATCAAGTCCCAGGCTGTCCGCCTGATCTATAAGGCAAAGGACGGACAGGAATATGCCTTCAACCTGATCGACACTCCCGGCCACGTCGACTTTAACTATGAGGTTTCCAGGTCTCTTGCGGCCTGCGACGGCGCGATCCTTGTCGTCGACGCTACTCAGGGGATCCAGGCGCAGACTCTGGCCAATGTCTATCTTGCCATGGAACATGACCTGGATGTATTTCCCGTGATCAACAAGATCGATCTGCCCAGCGCCAGACCCGAAGAGGTCAAGGAGGAGATCGAGTACGTGATCGGTATTGAGGCCGCTGACGCCCCGGAGATCTCCGCCAAGAATGGTATCGGCATCGAGGAGGTCCTCGAGGAAGTCATCACAAAAATACCCGCGCCGAAGGGAGATGCCGCAGCGCCTCTCCAGGCCCTGATCTTTGACTCCCTTTATGATTCTTATAAAGGCGTCATCGTTTTTGTCCGCCTTATGGATGGAACGATTCGCAAAGGAACCAAGGTCCGCTTTATGTCCAGCGGCGCGGAGGAAGAGATCGTTGAAGTCGGATATTTTGGCCCCGGCAGATTTATTCCCTGCGATGAGCTGCGCGCCGGAATGGTCGGTTATTTCACCGCTTCGATCAAAAATATCAGAGACGCCCGCGTCGGCGATACGGTGACTGAGGCAGCAAGACCCTGCAAGGAAGCCCTGCCTGGATATAAGAAGGCACAGCCTATGGTTTTTGCCGGCCTATATCCGCAGGATACCGCAAAATATCCGGAGCTGAAAGACGCACTGGAGAAATTCCAGTTAAGCGATGCCTCCCTGTTCTTTGAGCCGGAGACCTCGATCGCGCTGGGATTCGGTTTCCGCTGCGGATTCCTGGGCCTTCTTCACATGGAAGTCGTTCTGGAGCGCCTGGAAAGGGAGTACGAGCTGGATATCATCTCCACAGCTCCGGGCGTTGTTTATAAAGTCTTCAAGACAGACGGCACCATGATCGAACTGACGAACCCTGCCAACCTTCCGGATCCCTCGGAGATCGAACACATGGAAGAGCCGATCGTCTCCTCGCAGATCATGGTCTCCACAGAGTATATCGGACCGATCATGCAGCTGTGCCAGGAGAGGCGCGGCCGCTATCTGTCGACAGAATATATAGAGAAAACAAGAGCCGTCCTCAAATATGAGATCCCGCTTAACGAGATCATATACGATTTCTTTGATGCTTTGAAATCCAGATCGAGAGGATATGCTTCCTTTGACTACGAGCTCAACGGGTATGAGCCCAGCAAGCTTGTCAAACTGGATATCCTTGTCAACAAGGAGCCGGTCGATGCGCTGAGCTTCATCGTCCATGCTGACGGCGCCTATGACCGCGGCAGGAGAATGTGCGAAAAGCTCAAGGATGAGATACCGAGGCAGCTCTTTGAGGTTCCGATCCAGGCAGCTGTCGGCGGCCGTGTTATCGCACGCGAGACGATCCGCGCTATGCGTAAGGATGTCCTGGCCAAGTGCTACGGCGGCGATATAACCAGAAAGAAGAAGCTCCTTGAGAAACAGAAGGAAGGCAAGAAGCGCATGCAGATGGTCGGAAACGTGGAGATCCCCAAGGAAGCCTTCATGAACGTCCTGAAACTCGGGGATGATAACTAAACTAATTCAAGACCGGGATGATAACTAAACTAATATAGGGCCGGGATGATAACTAAGCTAATACAAGGCCGGGATAATATCTAAACTTTAGAGATGGATGGAAGCTGAGAAACTCTCCTTATATTTGCATATACCGTTTTGCGTCAGGAAATGCCTGTACTGCGATTTTCTCTCTGCACCAGCGGGCCCGGATACGATTCGCCGATACGTGGATGCGCTGTCTCGCGAGATCAGGCTGACATCGCAGATCCTCGGAGTCCCGGCCGTTGATACAGTTTTTATCGGCGGCGGGACACCGACTGTTCTGGAGACGAATCTGCTTGAGAAGCTGATCAGCGAGCTGCGCGATCATTTTAAGATCGCACCTGATGCTGAGATTTCCATGGAATGCAATCCCGGCACAGTGGATCAGGATAAACTGAAGGCGTTTAGAGCAGCCGGCATAAACCGGCTCTCGATCGGAGTCCAGTCCTTCCAGAATGAAGAACTAAGGCGTCTCGGCAGGATCCACACGGCGGAAGAAGCTGTCCGCTGTTTTGAAATGGCCAGAGCTGCGGGCTTTGATAATCTGAATATAGACCTGATGAGTGCGATCCCCGGGCAGACGATCAGTTCCTGGGAGGATAACCTTCAGATCGCTCTTTCTCTAAAACCGGAACACATTTCCGCATACAGCCTGATCATCGAGGAAAACACTCCCTTTGAAAAAATGATGAGGGAGGGACTTCTGCCGGATGTTCCCGACGAGGATACGGACCGCGCGATCTATCACAATACAGGCAGGATCCTCTCAGGAAACGGCTATTATCGCTATGAAATCTCCAACTATGCTTTAAGCGGCTGCGAATGCAGGCATAATATCGGCTATTGGTCGGGCAAGGAATACCTTGGCCTGGGAATCGGAGCTGCCTCCATGATGGACGGGCACAGGTTCCAGGTCATCCGGGAACTTAAGACCTATCTGGAGCTGTTTTCAGGTTCCGGGGAGAACGTCTCATATGAAGCTATTTTAAATGACGCCGATTCAAAAGAAGTTGTTTCAAAAGAAGCTGTTTCAAAAGAAGCCGATTTAAATGTAACCGATGCAAATAAAACCGATACCAGTGTAACACGCTCTATATGGCGGCTTCCGCAATATGAGCAGGTGGAAGAACTCACTGAGAATGAGAAGATGAGTGAATTTGCTTTCCTGGGTCTTCGACTCACAGATGGCATATCAAGACAGGCGTTTGAGCAGCGGTTTCACAGATCTTTGGACAGCGTCTTTGAAGTTCCGATTCGCGAGCATATACAAAATGGCCTGTTGACGGAGGCTGCTGACAGGGAAACGGGCATTCTAGTTGAAAATAGCGGAATCAGGAACAATGACGGAATCAGGAATAATTACAGAATCAGGAATAATGACAGAATCAGGCTAACGGAAAGAGGCCTGGATCTTGCAAACTATGTCATGAGCGATTTCCTGCTGGATGAAGAATGAAATATATTGTTTGATTTCCAGAAATTGACCCGGGGTTACGGCTAATTAAGCAACAAGATTCAAAGTGGACGTAATGAAAATGATTTTTTTTCATGTACTACGGCCGCTAAACTAAAATCTGGTGCAAATAATGAGTAGTCGCAACGATTATCAGCATAATAATATTGTCTGACCGTGCAGTCCGACAGACCCCCGGATAGCTCCACAACAGCATGATCTAAATGTCCGCTTTATGTTGTGCACATTTTGGCTCAAATTATCGCCAACACGGTCTAACGCCGCGATATTCAATAACCTTGTGGTAATCGCAATTATCTTTTCAAAAGCAGATAACGTGAAAAATATTGAATATCGATCCAGCTGTTGTGTGGCAAAAAAGTCAACGCGTTCCTGACTTAATAAAATCAATCCTCTTGTTGCGAAGCTTGTAAAAAGGACTTTCTCGCATCGCGGTCAATGGAAACCTATTTAAGGATCCTTGTTGCGCGGTTCAAAAAAGAGGCAAAAAACGCACAACAGGGAAACAGATGATCCGCAACGTTTGTGGTACCGTTACAAAAGTGAAAAATTTCCGAACGACAAAGTTGATCAGATCGAGAGGTTTATGTTGCTTTCAGAGGTGAAGAAGTTTATGCTGCGAGAAGCTTAGGCAAACAGAGAAGTTAGACAAACTGAGAAGTTAGGCAAACAGAGAAGTTAGGCAAACAGAGAAGCTTAAGCAAACAGAGAAGCTTAGATAAACAAGCAAGAGTGAATAATCACATAAATTAGCAAACAAGTAACAAACAAAATCAAAAATGGAGAATGTAATACATGAATAGAATTGCAAGAGGTATACGCCTGCTGTTGGCAATAAGCGCATTTGTGCTGATGTTGATGGCCGCACCGGGTAACAGAATGAATGCGCAGGCAGCTGCGGTGAAGGGAATCGATGTTTCCTCCTGGCAGGGAAATATTGACTGGCAGGCAGTTAAAAACAGCGGGGTTAATTTTGTAATGGTGCGCCTTGGAAACAGCCATTACGGGATCGATGAGAAAGTTGCCCTCAATGCAGTAGGAGCTGCAAATGCAGGACTTCGTGTGGGCGGCTATGTGTACTCCTATGCGAAGAATCCAAGTGAGGCGGCAAGAGATGCCATGCTGGCGGTCTCCATTCTGGAAAAACTTCCGATTTCCTTCCCTGTGGCGATCGACCTGGAAGATAAGTCACAGGCGACCCTTTCTGCTAGGGAACTGCAGGATATCGCCAATACTTTCTGCAGTGTAGTATATAGCGCAGGATATACGCCGATGGTCTATTCATACCGCAACTGGTTTATTGAAAAGATGCCTGCACAGCCTTGGGATGTGTGGATCGCTCAATACAATGACCATGTGGATTATCCATATCACTATGAAATGTGGCAGGCTTCCAATAAGGGAAGAGTACCCGGAATTGCCGGTGATGTCGATATCGATTATGTTTTTAAGGATTATTTTACGCAGATCATTCCGGAGGGGCTTGTCAATATAGCCGGTAACACCTTTTACTACCATAACTGGAGAAAGCAGTTTGGTTTCCAGAATGTCGGAGGGATCATGTATTTCTTTGACGGGATCGGAGCCATGGTCAAGGACCAGACTTTAACAGATGCTGCCGGAAATATAACGAGGATCTGCAAAGACGGGCGTGTCGTCATGATCACGGCCGAGATGCAGGCCGCAGCTGCGCAGGCACAGGCACTTTCTGCCCAGGCAGATGCGGCCCTTGCAGCGGCAAAGGCGGATCTGGCGCAGAAAACAGCTGCGATGCAGGCGGCCGGAGAGCAGTATACAGCTTTGAAGGCACAGGCAGATGCTCTTTCTGCGGCAGCCGTGGAGGCACTTGGCGCGGCACAGGTACTGCCGACAGACGAGCTCGTACAGGCAGCCGCCATTGCGCAGCAGCTTTATGCAGATGGGCAAAAGGCAGCAGATGCAGCGCAGCTCTTATGGGCGGCGGCGCAGACTGCAGTGACAGACGCGCAGACGATCGCTGCGGTCAGAGAGGCCGAAGCTTTACAGGCAAAACAGACAGCACAGGCAGCCCTGTTAACCGTTCAGATACCCGATTAATTGTTTTAACCTAAAAATTGCTTTTTGCTGTAGAGCAGGTTCCAGCAATTCAATAAACTTTCAAAATAAATCTCGAAAATCCTGCTGTCAGCTTCTAACGTAATAACCGATTCGCACTTCCTGGACAAAGCCTTTCAGGATCAGGTAGGTTATCTCCCTGATGAGTTCGGCACTGTCGATCTGCTTCTTCATCCGATCGCTGAGAGCGGTGGCAATGATCTCAAGATCATAGGGTGTAGACCGGTCCAGGACAGACAGGATCTCCCTGTCGATGCGGGGCAAGACATTCCGTTCCTCAAGGTTTAGGGATTCAGGGCGGGGATTCTCGTAAGCAGGTGAGTAGATCAGTTCCATATTTTTGTTGTATCTGGATTCGCCGGCCGCTTTCGCGCGGGCGACCCGAAGTTCCTGTATTTTTCTGCCGGGGGAGGTCTGATTCCTCCGGCTTTTCTTGTCGTCTGAGCTG
>JAFTFD010000075.1 GCA_017449745.1 Lachnospiraceae bacterium | reverse complement strand
ATGTATATCAAATCAAGCAAGTGCATAAATGATATACACGACACCGGCTTCACCGGCCTCAATGGAATTTATTACTCAATTAAATATCCCTTTAACTCACCAATTTCAATACCCTCCGTCAAGCCTCATTTAAGTACCTGTGATTTCCGTTTCAGTTTCTGTTTCAGTTCCAGTTCCATAGTTCCCTGAGTATACAAAGATAAACATTATGTTTACTTTATATACATTAAGTATATAATTGAACACCAATTTCCGCAAGCAGGATGCTATACTGAAGATACAATAGTTAACAGGAAACTGACAGATTACTAACTGGAAGCTAACAGGTACTATTAGAAAACCAACTGGAAACTAACTGGAAACTAGCAGGAAGTGCCTATCAAACAGTATCCGTATTCATATCGAATTCAGCATCCATACGGAAGAATGTGCATATGAAAAGCCGAATTACAAAGCAATCTTACTAATAAGAAAGGGGAGCACAATGGATTTTGCACAGATCGGTGAAATGATGAAGAGAAAAAAGGGAACGCATCCGTACCCGCAGCATCTCAAGGACAGCCGCCGCATTGCGACGGAGGGCATGGTGCTGCTGAAGAATGAAAACGGCGTGCTTCCTCTTAAGTCTGAGAAAGCAGCGCTTTTCGGAGCAGGCGCAGTGGATACAATCACCTGCGGTACAGGTTCCGGATATGTGAGCGCGCCCTATGTGATCAGCGTCAGAGAAGGCCTTGAGAATGCCGGTATCACTGTCACGAGTTCCGCATGGCTGGACCGTTTTGCGGAGGCAAGCAAAAAAGCTAATGATGAAGATAAGACCCTCAATATGATGTCCAGGCTTTGGAGCGGTCTTTCGATTTTAATCGATGAGATCCCTGTGACAGCGGAAGACATTGCCGCAGCATCCGATGCGGACACCGCTATTTATGTCCTTCGCAGAAATGCCGGCGAAGGCGGCGATCGCAGGGCTGTCAAGGGCGACTACTATCTCTCCGATGTCGAGCGCAGCAATATCGAAGCTGTTGCGGCCGCATTCAAGCATACAGTTATTTTGCTCAACACCTGCGTTATTGATGCCAATTTCATCAATGAGATCCCTGGGATCGACGGTGCTCTTCTGATCAGCCTTGGCGGAGGTGATACAGGAAGTGCGGCAGCGGATATCCTCACCGGCAAAGTTTCTCCCAGTGGTCACCTGACCGACACATGGGCCAAGCGCTACGAGGACAACCCGGCCAGTGCTGCTTTTGGCGCCAACGACGGCGATATCCTGCAGGAAGATTATGTTGAGGATATTTTTGTCGGATACAGATATTTTGACACCTTTGGGATCGAGCCGCTGTTCCCCTTCGGGTACGGTCTTTCCTATACTACTTTTGACAGAGAGCTGGTCAAGGCAGAGGCCGACTGGTGTTCTGTCCGCCTGACAGTCAAGGTCACGAATACAGGTTCTGCTGCTGGGCGCGACGTCGTGCAGGTCTATGTCACTGCTCCCGAGGGAAGACTGACAAAACCTTATCAGGAGCTGAAGGGTTTCGCCAAGACAGAGGAACTGGCTCCCGGTGCGGACCAGACTCTCACCATTGAAATTGCCGCAGAATCCCTTTCTTCTTTCGATGAGAGCTGCTGCTCCTATGTGATGGAAAAAGGTGACTATATCATCAGGATCGGTGAGCACAGCAGGAAGACGGAAGCCCTGGCTGTCCTCTCCCTGGATGAAGACGCCGTCCTCAGAAAAGTCCGCGATGTCCTGCATCCGGATCATGAGCTGAATACCCTGAAGGCACCTGCCAGAAGCGCTGAGAGTGTCAGCCCTCTTTTCTGCCTTAGCCTTAAGGCAGCGGACTGCGTAACTGCCGATGATACCTGCAACGTTGTTCCCTCTGACTATGACGGCACATCCGGAAATCTGCCCGCTGCAGGCGCTGCTGCCATTGCGAAAGACCAGGCAACTCTCATCGACGTTGCGGAAGGCCGCGTTTCCATGAAGGACTTCGTGGATTCCCTGGATGAAGAAGTTCTGCTGAGATTCGTCGCCGGCGCTGCGGATGAGACCCCTTATGAGATCCCTTCCCGCGTCAGCGAAAAAACGGTACTCAAGGATCTTAACCGCATGTCTTCTTCCGGCGCGACGACTGCCATGTTCCGCGATTCTCTCGCAGTTCCCGCATGGAAAGTAACGGATGGCCCTGCAGGCTGCCATCTGCCGCTCTGCGAAGTCACGAGCTATCCGGTCGGACTTCTGATTGCGCAGACCTGGGACAGATCTCTTGCTAATCTCTCCGGTCTCGGCATCGGCAAGGAGCTGGCTGCATTTGATTTCAGCGTCATCCTTGGACCCGGTATGAATATTCACCGCGATCCACTCTGCGGACGCAGCTTTGAGTATTTCTCAGAGGATCCTCTTCTCTCCGGAGAAATGGCAGCAGAGATCACCCTCGGCGTTCAGGCCACACCGGGTACTGGCGTCTCCATCAAGCATTTTGCCTGCAACAACCAGGAGGAGGATCGTCTCCACCAGAACAGCACGGTCAGTGTCCGCGCACTCAGAGAGATCTACCTGAAGGGATTTGAGATCTGTGTGCGCAAGGCGGATCCCAAGACGGTGATGACCAGCTATAACCTCATCAACGGCGTCCACACGTCCTCCAGAAAAGATCTTCTGACAGATGTGCTGCGAGGCGAGTGGGGCTTCAAGGGGCTCGTTATGACTGACTGGGGCACACAGAGCGTCAAGGCTTATGACCTTGCAGCCGGCAACGACCTGATCATGGGCGGCTATCGCAGCGATTTCCTGAAAGCTGCCGTGCACGGAAAACAGCCTGAGTTTACCGAGGATGGCTACGTACGCACACAGGAATTCCAGGTCTATGGCGGATTCTTTACAAACGTTGTGGAGTTCTGGAACGTGTTTGAGCCGGATGCTGCAGGCGCTGACGTTGTTGAGACGAGTGTTTCTGCCGGAACTGAACTGAACCCTCTTGTTCAGAAGAAAGTGGAAGAAGGAATTGCCTCCATTCAGCAGAATGCGGACTGCAGCTGCACCGTCTCCTACCGCGGAACGAATCGAGGCCAGTATCTGTCTATGAAAGATGTGAAACAGTGTGCGGCAAGGACCTTCGCACAGATCATCAACTCCGTATCGTATCGGGTGATGACAAGCAATAATTAATAAAAGTTGATTTGCGTCAGGGAATGTGTCAGTGCGACACGTTCCCTGTTTTTTTGTTCACTTAATGCATAATCGTAAAGAGTCAGCGGGACACTCCCGCTGACTCTTATAATTTGTTTTACTAAAATGAGACATGGGGGTCTGTCACCTTGTCTCAGAAAATGAAACATGAGACCTGTCCCCATGTGTCATGGGACAAAGTGACTGACCCCATTGTCCCATTATCTCTGGAAATAGACTGTTGTGTTGGCGACGGACATCAGCGTCATGAGGATCGTGTTGAGGAATGCCGCTGCGTAGATGTTGCCTGTCTTCTTGTAGAAATACTTGCTGTAGATCGATGCGATCATGAGTGTGGGGACCAGTGCAAAGAGCAGGATCCCGGAGAGTGCCTGTGTCGGGAACATGCCGTGGCCTGTCGCGAAGAGCTGGCCGTACTGGGCGATGAGCCAGATCAGGATGCCGCCCATGTTGGTCAGGCATGCCACGATGTAGCCGCCGAAGCCCTGGAGTTTCTCTGTTCCGGAATTGGAGACGGCTGCCATGCCTGCTGCCAGATAATAGATCAGGAAGAACGGCATGTATTTAAGGGAAGCCAGGATCGCGGCAGGCTCAAATGTCTTGATGGCAAAGGTCCAGATACGGAAGTCTGTCTTGAAGATCAAATCGATCAGGAAGACACAGCCGTATGCGATCACGACCGTGAGGATCGCTGCGCCGAGTGCGCCGAAGCATCCCGCCACGCTGATCTTTCCGCCGTAGGAAGCAAGGCTTGCGCCCTTTTCTTTTTTCTCCTCGATGAGGAAGAGCGTGATCATGATGATCGTTGAGATCAGTGCGCAGATAACTGCCCAATACACGATGCTGTTGATCGAAGGCGCCTGGAAGATTTTTCCCGTAGCGAAAATATTATGTCCGGCAAGATAATACAGTCCTGCGGATGCAAGGAGCATAACCAGGCCGCCGATCCTCCAGGAAGCTTTGTTCTCTGATCTTCCGCCGCTGATCAGGCAGATCAGTGCGAGCACTACTGCCCCGCAGGCGATCCACTGGATGTTCTTCATGCCGTATGCGCCGGCATTGCCGTCATAGACGACGGGGAAGATCAGTGCAGGGATCAGCATCGTCAGGACAAAGAGGACGAAGGACTTAAGCTTGCCTGCAAAATTCTCAGATGCCGGCATGAATACCAGATCGTCGCCGACTGCCTTTTCAAGGCCGGGAACCATCAGCAGAAGGTTCATCACCTGCGCGATCAGGATCAGGAGTCCCAGGAGTGCCAGGCATTCAGCGAGTTCCTTGTAGAGCCATACCTGATCATTAATATCCAGCACCTTAACAGAGGCCGGAGCCACATCTGCAAACGCCGTCTGATAGAAATCGATGCAGTGTGCCGTGGAGATCAGGGAGAAATGGTTCCAGGGATGTGTCTCGTACGGCTGATAGATGACCCTGTGGCCGCCGTCGCTCGTGTTATACCATGTGTTGGGCAGTGCGCCTTCTCTCTCGAGAATGATCGCGCCTTCCGCCGTATTCACATAGTCCTTGTGGTTGACGGTGCCTGTATCGCCCTCTGCGTTAAAGAAAAACTCATCAAACTGTGCCGCAATCTTGCCGATCCAGCGGCCGCTGAAATTCTCTGCTGCTGTTGCGGCATCCAGGCCAAGCCATCCAGTGTAAGAATAATCGGAGCCTGTGGAAAGTCCCGCATAGATCATGCGGACACCTGTCTCCTGATAAGCGAGCTCATCATAGTACAGGGCCATTTCAGAAGAGAAGGACCCCATGGAGTGGCCGCTGACTGCGATCAGGCCATTGCCCGCCTCGTCTTTGAGCACGTAATCCTGCCCGTAGATATATTTTACGCCGTCAAAAATAGAGGACGGCCAGAAATTAAGGAACCCTCCTGTCTTGTCCGCGTTGGCTGCAGAATGACCGTGATCATACATATCAAGAGCGAGGACGACATATCCTCTTCTTGCCATTTCGATGGACTGAGCGTCCTGCATTTCCGCACTGTTCAGATATCCGTGTGTCGTAACCAGTGCCGGTCTCGGATCCTCAGCGCCTGCCCCTTTCGGCATATACAAGAGACCGCTCAGTGTGCCTGTCTCTGTGTCAAATTTGACTCTGGAAACCTTCACAGAGCCCTGTCCTGTCATGAAGCGGTTTGCCAGGAAACTTCCCACCCCAATGAGAAGTACGGCAATCACCAGCCAGACTATGACAGCTGTTGCTGATTGCTTTCTTGTTTTCATAACCCCCTCCTGTTTATTGAACTGACAAAAAGCAACTGAACCAATAATTGTTTGTATTTTTTCACAAATGAGCAATTACTGACTATACAATTATTTTATCACTATGCAAAAAGACCGCAACAGAAACTGCTGCGGTCTTGAAATATTTTTTACTGAAAATATGTATATGTGTTACTAGCTGATCACACCGGAATCACACCAGGATCACAACCAGATCACACCGTCCATGCATAGTTCACATTCGGTCAGTTCAGCGTGCCTTTCATGTAGGCATCCATATCCTCGGCGATCTGCTTGGAGACTGCGACAGCCGCGACGACTGTCTTGGCGCCTGTCACGACGTCTCCGGATGCGAATACGCCCGGCATCGTTGTCTCGCCATTCTCGTTGGTAGCAAGATTTCCTTTTTCGTTCAGATGCAGTTCTTTGTCTTTGTTGACCAGGCGATGCTGAGGGACCTGTGAAATAGCGACCAGGATACTGTCTGCCGGGTAGAGCTTTTCCGTTCCCTCGATCTCAACATATTTTCCGTCCTCTGTCTTTTCCATGTCGCAGAAAACAGGACCGTCATCTGTGATACGCTTGATCGATTTTCTGAACTCAAACTCGGCTCCGTCCAGTTTGGCGTAATTGTACTCGTTCTCGGAAGCCGTGATCTCATCCCCTCTTGCATAGAGAGTAACCTTCTTTGCACCGTTGCGGATCGCGGTCCTCGCCACGTCCATGGCTGCGTTGCCAACACCGATCACCGCCACATTCTCACCGAGATCATAGACTTCGGGGTTTCTCAGGTAGTTGATCGCGTAGAAAACATTTCCGAAGGTCTCTCCGGGAACGCCGAGCTTGCGGGGTCTCCACGCGCCTGTTCCGATGAAAACGGACTTGTATCCGTCATCCAGAAGATCCTGTATGCTGGTGGAGCCGCCGATCGAGAAATTCGGGCGGAACAGGATCCCCATCTCTCTCATTCTCTTATAATACCGGTCCAAAATGGACTTAGGCAGACGGAATTCCGGGATCCCGTAGCGCAGGATCCCGCCGATCTTTTCGTAGGTCTCAAATACGGTGACTTTATATCCTTTTTTGGCCAGCAGGATCGCGATCGTAATACCGGCAGGACCGGCACCGATGACGCCCGCCTTCATCCCGTTCCACTCGGGAACGGACATATCCAGTCTCTCAAAACAGGAATCGGAGATGTAATTCTCAATGGATGAGAAATGGACCGGTTCTCCCTTGATCCCCTTTACGCAATGGCCTTCGCACTGGTTCTCATGATTGCAGACCAGCGAGCACACGACGGAAAGCGGGTTGTTGTCAAAGAGCATCTGCGCCGCTTCCATCATCTTATTTTCCTTGAACAGGCGGATGACTTCCGGGATATTGGTCTGGATCGGACATCCCTTGTTCCTGCACATCGGGTTCTTGCACTGCAGGCACCTGTTCGCCTCATCAATTACATGTACTGACATTTTATTGCCCCTTTCTCAGATCCCGATCCAGTATCCTCGAATCACTCTGGATATTTCACGCTGGATATTTCATCACCCCGGGATCAGATAAATCACACACATCAGGAAAGTCAGCCCTGCGAGACAGATTTTTGCCAGCAGACTGCTGTCATCT
>JAFTFD010000074.1 GCA_017449745.1 Lachnospiraceae bacterium | reverse complement strand
TGTAAGCAATGAGTCACCGGATGCGTCCCCCTGACTCAGATGTTTTATCTTGCTGCCATATAGTGCACTGCCCAGATCGAATGATTATTCTCTCCGACTGCGCTGATGCAGAAAGTATTATTTCCTGCCTCATCAGGCATCTCTACCATCACGCCCTCAAAATTCACTCCGTCGATCGTAAGCGTCACAAAGTTCGTGCCTTCCTTGACCTGATACGTGCCGCTCTTTTCGCCGGTGATCTTGCCCTTGGCAAATTCACATTTTACGGGTTTATTGACAGAGCTGTCGACTTTAAGGCCTTGGTCCACAATGTAGAAAGTGCCGCTCGGATCCGCCTGCTGCCAGCCGCTCTCCGACAGGCTCTCGCCCGCTGTCGCGAAGGGGAATATGCAGGGCCATCCGTTCTCGCTCATCGCCATCTGGTGTACGCGCACGTTGTGCTGCTCACCCTTATTTTTATACCTCTGATGATAGACGATGTAAAGTTTGCCGTCCGCACCGACAAAGGTCGACTGTCCGCCCGGCGCCATATAGGTCACGTCCAGGCTCGGCAGTGTGTAGTTGCCCATCAGTTTCGTCCCGTAGTCGGCAAAAGCATCCAGATCTCCGTTGATCCCAAGGCTCTTTCCGGAAGCATCCGTATACAGCCCATCCGGCGTCTCGGAGCGCAGTACGCGGATCTGGTAGCCGCCCTCTGTCTGAAGGTTGCCGTAAGACAGGAACAGGTAGTAATAGCCCGTATTTTCATCATAATGAATGTAAGGGCCTTCGATCGCGTGGTGGCCGCCGCCGATCAGGCGCTTGCCAAAATACTTGTCCAGCTCTTTCTCATCGTCTGTCTCCGGATGGATCGGATCTCCTGTCTCCGGATCGATCTCCAGCAGGAAAATACCGCCGGACCAGGACCCGTAGACCATCCACAGCCTGTCGTCCTTGTCATAGAACATAGCCGGATCGATCGCATTCGGCCAGAGCTGGTTATTGTAGCCTGCAGCCGTGATATACCGGGATCTCACCTCTTTGTCTTCTCCCATGATCTCATAATAATTGGTCTTATTCATCACGGGCTTGGTGAAACCGGAATAAATGACTGTCTTGAGGTAGTGATAAGGACCGCCGATCTCTTCCGCCTCCGCCATCGTGATGCAGGATTTAATATAAGAAGAAGTCGTGCAAAAATACATCAGGTATTTTCCGGTCGTCTTATTATAGATAATACTGGGGGCCCATACGGAGTAGCTGCGCTCCGCGTTCTTTCCGACATAAGCGAAGGCATCGAAGGGCTCCTGCAGAAGGTTGTCGTAGATCTTGTTTCCTTTATGGACGCCGTCTGCCCAGCTCTTCCACCGCATCAGGTCCGTGCTGGTCGCCGCCGTCATATGGGATCCATAGCAGTAATAAGTCCCGTCGTCCGCGACGATGACCTGTGGGTCATGAAGTGTGCCCATGGTCACGATGGACCCTGTTTTGATCTCATCCTCTTTAAGCTGTGCCGGGAGCGATGAGCTGCCGCCGCCTGCGCAGCCGGTCAGCATGCTGATGCCCAGCATAAGAGCCGCGGCTGCAGCGGCTACGGATGCGTTTCTTTTCTTATTTAACATATGCATTCCCTTCATCCGCATTTATTATTCATAGGAAAACACAGGCCGGCTGGCTTCATCCCAGCGCACCTTCATCAGCTGCGCGTGGCGGTTCGGATTATAGAGGGGATTCCCCTCGATCGTCTCGACCTGTCTTGCGTGATAGACGCAGATATCATTGCCTTCTTCATCCACTGTGAAGGAGTTGTGCCCGGGACCGTAGATCCCTTTCGATTCATCCGTTGTCAGCACAGGATATCTTTCTTTTGTCCAGGATCTGGGATCCAGCAGGTCACTGTCCTCGGAAGCTGTCAGCATACCCATGCAGTAATCTTTTCCTGTTTCGCTTGCCGAGTAGGTCAGATAGATGTTGCCGCCCCGCTTGATGACGGCCGGACCCTCGTTGACCCAGAAGCCGACTCTCTCCCAGTCATAGTCCGGTGTCGTCAGCATGACCTGGACGGTCGAGAGCTTCCAGGGCTTCTCCATCTTTGCGATGTACAGGTTGCTGATCTGTTTTCCGACGCCGACCTTCTCTGCCCAGACGTAATAGCGCTCGCCCTTGTTTTCAAAGACCGTTGCATCGAGGGAAAAAGCCTCAAAGGAGAAATCATCCGCGTCCGCCCTCTGCATTTTGCCGAGTTCCCTCCACGTGCCTGTCATCGGATCCTCATCCGTACATTCGAGCACGTACGGGCGGATCTCCCAGATGTCATCCTTGTCACCTCCGGCATAATAGATGTACCAGGCCCCGTCTAAATAATGAAGCTCCGGCGCCCAGATATGAAGACTCATGGGCCCCTGTTCGTGCTTGTGCCAGACCTCGACCTCTTCCGCATCCGGCAGTTCCGCCAAGGACTTTGCTTTTCTTAATACTATGCCGTCATATGCCGGCACGGATGCGGTGAAATAGTACATGCCGTCTGTGTGGCGCAGTACATACGGATCCGCTCTCTGCAGGATCCAGGGCTCGTTAAACAGCAGTGTTTTTGTTCTCTCAGCTTCCATGTTTTTACCAAAATGAGTCAGGGGGACGTTTCTCCTGACTCATTGCCTAAACTAGATCATGTAGCGTGAGCCAGCTGAAACGTCCCTCTGACTCTGACCCACTTTTGTTTTAACCCTTCACCGCGCCGGCTGTCATACCGTCGATGATGTACTTCTGGAACAGCAGGAAGATGATGAAGATCGGAAGGATACCGAACATGGAGCCTGCGATCAGGACATCATAGTTGTTGCCGTAAGGTGTGAGCAGTGTGTTCAGGCCGATCGGAAGTGTGAACTTCTCTGCGCCCTTGAGGACGAGCAGAGGCCACAGGATCGCATTCCAGGAACCCATTGCGCACAGGATACCCATGGATGCAAACGCGGGTTTTGCCAGCGGCAGGATGATCCTGACGGAGATGGAATACTCGTTTGCGCCGTCGATTCTGGCTGCACTCAGAAGGTCTCTCGGAAGTCCGGACAGATACTGTCTGAAGAAGAAGATCGTCGAGGCACTGCAGACGCCGGTGATGATAACGCCCGTGTAGGTATCGATGAGACCGAGCTTGATGATCTCCTTGTACATAGGGAGCATCAGGATCTCGAAAGGAACCATCATCGTTGCAAGAACCAGTGTGAACAGGAAGTTCTTGAGCGCAAAATCATACATGGTCAGACCATAAGCGACAAAGTAGCAGATCAGGAGCGTTGCCACCACGGAGATGATCGTGATGGTAAGGGAGTTCCTGTACCACATGAAATACTTTTTGCTGTCCACGTTGCCGCCGAACAGATAACGATAGTTCGACAGGGTCATGGTTGCCGGGTTGAGGTCGATAGACAGACCTCTTCTGATCAGCTCCGTGCCGGGACGGAAGGAAGCAAGCAGACCTGCCAGGACAGGGAAAGCGATAAGTCCGCAAAGACATACGAAGAAACCAGTTCCGAGGATCGTCAGAATGATGTGCTTCGGTGTATGCGAAAGATCCTGATGAGAATTAGCTGCCATGATTACCCCTCCTCCTTCTTAAATGTACCGTTCAGGATGAGCTGCGTGAAGTTGATGATCAGTGCGACGATCAGCAGTACGACACCGACCGCGCAGGCATAGCCCATGTTGTTTTTCTCAATACCGCGCTTGTACAGATAGCCGACGATCGTAAGACCGATGTTGTTAGGCGAACTGTTGCCCGCCCACAACATGTAGGACTCAAGGAACATTGACAGACCTGCGTAAACGGAGATCGTCAGAACGTAGATCGTGGTAGGCTTCATCAGAGGAAGCGTGACATACCAGAATTTCTGTTTGGCATCTGCGCCGTCGATATCGGCTGCCTCATACAGGGAGGTGTCGATCGCCTTCAGGCCGGAGAGGAAATACAGCATGTTGACGCCGGTCCATCTCCAGCAGGCCAGGACCAGCAGGGCCAGCATTCCGGACCAGCCGTTCTTGAGCCACTTGTAAGTTCCAAGGCCGAGAGCCTGGGTGATCAGGTTCATCTGGCCGGTCTTATATTCTGTAAACATAAGACGGAACAGTGTACCGGAAATAACTACGGAAGTCAGCGCGGGCATGTACAGGATCGCCTTCCAGACGCCCTTTGCCTTGACGATGTTGGAGTCCATCAGGACGGCAAACAGCATCGGGAAAGGAATCAGCAGGACCAGTGTCCAGAACATGTACTTGGCGCTGTTGGATACAGCGATCATGAAGACCTTATCCTTGAGGAGCTTTGTGTAGTTGGCAAATCCGATCCATTCGGAACTGATCGCGCCGATATCCTGGAAGCTCATCGTAAAAGCAGTGATGAGCGGATATACCCAGAAAACAGCAAAGCTCAGAATAAAAGGCAGCACGAACACGTAGGGTGCCACTTTCTGTGAGTATAAAAAGTTTTTATTTTTCATCTGAAAACCCCTCTTACCCTTCACACGGCGTTTCAGCAGGACATTGCAAAAATAAAGAAGCGCAAATTGCAATAACAAGTTGAACATTGACAGTTGAATAGTCCTAAGCTCACAGGATGGTCATCCTGGAGGAATGGTTACATTCCTCTTAGGTGCCCA
>JAFTFD010000073.1 GCA_017449745.1 Lachnospiraceae bacterium | reverse complement strand
GCCGTTGTGTACTGATAAAGCATGGTTCCATCCTCCGGTTTTCCGAAGGTGAAATTTCGGAGCACCTTGGGCAGATAGGCCAGCATCTCCAGCGCCGGCGTAATCGCGTTGATTTTGTTTTTTCCCCTGACTGCCACGGCCTGCTGCTGCACGCGGATCCCCGCTGGCCCATCGCAGAATGAGACGTCCTCAATGCCTTTCTGATGCAGTTTATAAGTGGTGTAACCGGTCGCGCCCGGAACGGTATAGGTGTGCTCCATCGGGAACACCATATCGCTGCCGCAGCCAACTACCAACAGAGCCAGTTCATCAACCGTCAGCGTCTGGAGCAGCCGCTCGACCTCAGGATCGTCACATGCTGCAGGCTCCGGATACTGATGGCGGATCGTGACAATCGCGCCGGAGTCGATCTTCAGTCTCGGGATCTCGGGCGGGATCGACTCGCTCACAGCCTCTCCCGATTTGGAAAGTGTGGAAAATCTTGCATGTCCCGTGTCAGCGGCAGTGCATTCCGGTTTTCCAGCAGCACGATCGCTTCCGCGCCTGCCTCGCGAACACGTTTGTAATTCTCTGCTTCCAGCGGTGTGACCTCGTTGGTCAGGTGTGCGCAAGTTTGGATATGGTCAACTGTTTTCAACATAAAAATCTTCCTTTTATCCGGTTTAACATAGAAAGTTTACTGCGTTTTATTATCCTGTGAATCGCTGTTTTCGGCAATGTCACAGCGGTCAATAACCAGACTGATTTTGTATCATATTGTGCTTTTAAAAAAAGCGCGTATAATGGAGCCGTCAGGAGGCGATGAAATGAGCGAAAGGATTGAGATCCGGGATCTGCTCGATCCACTCCAGGAATCCGGGCTGAACATCCATGTCAGCAGCACCATAACACAGTTCTATGATGTGGATGTACCGTTTTCCATCCATGTGGTGACCAATGATCCGATGAAGACAGAAGACAGCTATCAGATAACCGTCTACGCGCCGGATCAGGAAGCCTGTCAAAGCTATCCCAGAAGCCTCCTGGCCGCGGGCGGTCATATGCACCATGTTAATTACAGCAAGCTCATGTATGTTTATGACGGTTCGCTCTACCATCTGCTTGAAGGGCGTAAGATCCTCTATACGGCAGGCTCCTGTTGCCTGATTAATCAGAACCTGCGCCATAACGAGAGCTTTGACACGCCTTATACCGTAATCTTCTTTAATATTAAGCCTGACTTTCTTGCAAGACTCCAGAACTACGGGCGGCCGTATATATTCCGGGATGAGGCTGCGCTAGGCAGTAACCTGACCACGCAATATCTCTATGAAAGTGCGAAATCAGAAGAGAAAAGTTTCCTTGATTATCAGCCGATTTTTCAAAATCATGCGTCTCAGGAACGCATGCGGGAACTTTCTGACCAGATGATCCGGACGCTTCTTAACCATGAATATGGCTCCACTTTCCACATACAGGCACTCTTCTGCAGGATGATCAACATTCTGAGTAACCCGGAGTATTACCATGTATCCCGCGTTCAGCTGCTTTCCGACACCGACTCTGTCATTTTCAACCGCATCCGCAATCTGGTGGAGGACAGCTATGGCCGAATCACTCGGTCCGAGCTTGTTCAGACCCTGAACTACAGCAGTTCCTATATCAGCCATATTGTAAAAAAGCACACCGGCATGTCGCTGTCGGATTTTAGCATGTCCATCTGTCTGGAGTCTGCTGCGAATCTGCTCATCGGAACCGACAAAACTGTGACCGAAATCATGGAATATTTGAATTTTACCAACCGGACACACTTTTATCAGCTGTTTGAAAAGAAATACGGCTGTACCCCGAAACAATACCGAAGTTCAGCACTCACTTAAAACCATAAAAGCAGCATCGAGGGTGCCTGATCGGACGCCCTCGGTGTTATCATAGTGCGTTTAATCTCTGGAGACGCATTTTCTATAGCATCGTCAAGATACACTAGCGTTCTTCCATAGGAACTACTGGTCTCAGAGATTCAATAGTGTATGATTACTGCCGTAGAGAAAATATAGTCGGCTCTCCAGATGACCCATTTGCAGGATGGGCAAGAGATCCATATGATCCATCGATAACAACGGGAGCACTGATGAACCGTTCCGAGTTACCTGGATTTGACGAGAGATTTCCCGGTTCTCCACTTTCGATGTGCAGGGAATTAGTGAAAGTGCTCGGAGAGAGATAGGTGAATATGAGCTAATTCCGGTGCACGCTGGAAAAGCCAGTTTGCGCCAAAATTAGAAATTTCATAATTTTCTGCTAATCAGAGACCCCATTTTTCTAACGGCTTGGAGAAACCCGGACGAACACGACGCGACTCGGAATCAGAGAAAATCCTTAGAAATTCAGACTTTGATGGCCTCCTTCGAACTGATAAAAACAACAAAAAACATGCGACCATGGTTCTCCGTAAGGAGATCGAACTCTTCGGACAGAAGGAGTATGCCTATATCTACGTAGACCAGTACAACGCCCTGAAGTGTTTCAGCGATTATCTGAGCGAACATGAGGACGAGTACGCCGAACTGAAGGTAAAGGACAAAGACTGGATGACCGTTAAATTCGGCTATTTCGTCCTGGTCTCCAACCTGGATCTCAGCCCGAAGGACCTCCTGACAGAATACTTCGGCAGGACAGACATCCTTGGTGTTACAAGGCAGACCATTATTGTAATCGAAAACAACAAATATGATCCTACGCTGGAACTGGCCATGAAGATTTCGGAGTATTTCGAGATAAGTGTAAATGAGATCTTCAGCTTGAAATAAGGATACAGACCGCACATTAAGGAGCCGACGATGAAACTATCAGCAATTTTTGAAGAAAAGCCTGCCAGATGGGGACTCAGAGGAGATCCGTACTTTTGGGATTACCTAAAAGAACACGCAGAGAATATGGATATGATGTCTCCTGACGAACTGGAGGCGTGGATAAAAGCGGAATACGTTTCGCTTTCCGGCAAGCCCCTGACCGATCAATATATGGATTTTGCCAAAATAAAGCAATTTGCACACGGAGGAATGAGCTCCGGCGGCGTTGATAATCGATGGTGGGTGGAAAAAGGAATCCCTCTGCTGAAGAGCAGATTAACTGCGCTTTGATAAAACGAGGCATGTGAGGAAAAAATGATAAATCATAGAGTACGGAAATATATAGAGGATCATTCTTTCTGCTCAGAGTACCTTTTCAAGGATTGGGAAGCGTTCCTGGATTTTATCTATGAAGAAGGTTGTCGCGTTTCGTCCATCCTTTGGTGGGAGCACTGTAAAAAGAATTTTCAGCACGGATACGGTGGATATAGATGAACAGACTCCGGTTTGCAGAGATATTGCCGGCTCAGGTATTTGTAAGGGTAATTCAAAATGAACTATAAGGTAATTGACAAAGAAAAATACTATAGAAAAGGTGTGTTCCGTCATTTCACGGAAGACTGCAGGTGTTCGACCTCAATAACAGCGAGAAT
>JAFTFD010000072.1 GCA_017449745.1 Lachnospiraceae bacterium | reverse complement strand
GTGGCATATACCGATGCCCTTGTCCTTTCCTGTGGATCCATTGACCTTTGAGTCCTTTTCCTCTTCTGATGAAGAGCACTGGGATGCTCCTGCTTCTTTATGCCAAGCCTTTCCAGTTCCTCCGGCGTGGCATCTGCGATATCCTTAACGCTTTCAATCCAGATCATGGTTCTCCTTTCCGGGGACGGCTCAAACCGCCCCCTGATAAGCATGTTCTACTGTTACCGTGAAATGGGCTCATGCATTGAGCGCCACGGGAAGTATCAGTGCTCTAAGCTGTGATCCTTCTTCCGTCAGGTACATCGGTGCTTTCGGGTTTGAATATGACAGTCTGATCTCGTCTCCGGAGAACACCCTTGCCGTTTCAAGTATGATGTTCGGGTTAAAGCCAATTCTCATGCCTTCAGTCAGAATGGAATCCAGTTCGATTACCTCACTATAGTCGGACAGGCTGTCGGCTATTGAGACGTGCAGCTCCCCTCCATTGAAATCGAACACGGCGGGATGCCTTGTATTCTCCCGATCTATAATGCAGAGCTTCGCCCGGTTCATGGCTTCCAGCAGGCCTTTCCGGTTCAGCACTACCGACTCCGGAACCTGTTGGAAAAATCTCCGGTAATCAAGATAATTGCCATCGATCAGCCTGCTGGATACAGTACAGTCACCCGAACGGAAGATTACGCTGGTTCGGTTGTAGGCCACTGTTATATCGTCAACTATTCCGAGTGAAATCAGTTTCTTGACAACTGACTTTGGAACGATCACCTTCATATCAGACTCGCCGGCTGTCTCGATCTGGTCCCATGCGGACATATGGCCATCTGCTGCCACAAGGTTCAGGATCCCGGGCTCTGCTTCGAAATAAACACCACCGAGCACTGCCTTCACCGCCCTATCATCCGAGGCGTAAACAACATGGCCAAGGGCTTCCATCAGGCGTTCTCCTGGCAGTGAGATCTCATTATCAAAGTCAGCATCTGCCTTATAGAAAGCGAAGTCATCCGCACCGTACGTCTGGTACCTGTTTGTGATCTTGTCTGTCTTGATCAGGATCTGTCTTTCTCCGTCTTCCCTAATTTCCACTTCCCCGTCCGGAAGGTTCTTAATGAGGTCGAATGCTTTTGCCGGGAGGATGAAGGAATCCCCTATGCATGCCTCAGATTTGACCTGTATGGTCAGTTCCATGTTTGACCCGATAAAATATCCGTCCTTAACCAAAACGCCCTCCAGAGCCGGAAATGCGCTGTTCTTCTGAACCACGCTTTTCACTCTGTCGAGGATCCGTGCTATTTCATATTTCTGTGCTCTCATCGCTTCTCCTTTCACGGAGCTGCACCCCGTCAAGAAATCTCAGTATCCCGCTGCGATAGTCCACCCGGTACGGCTTCAGCTCCGTCTCTCCCATATACTTATGGCCATAGATCTGTTTCATATCCCGGAACACCACCCATGGCACCCGGTAGAATTTTTCAAACGCCAGCGATACAACCAGGAAGCACATAGCCCCCATCTTCATGTATCGTTCAAAGCATTCCTCCTGCTCCGTTGTAACCACATCCCGTCTGATTTGGTTCTTATCGGTATGCTTTGCATCGAACAGAACCATCGTTGAGTCTATGAGGATACCTTTGAAATCTGGCTGTGCCTGCTTTGTAAAGCAACAGATGAACTGCCCCTTGCTCCGATCTGCAGGCCTGAGGATTTTGAAAGCCTCCGGGGTTTTATCTATGACGGATATTCCGCGATCCTCATAAAATGCTGCCGCTGCCATAACCATCCGCTCAAATGCCTCACCGGAAGCGCGGGCCTGTGCCCCTTTTATAGCCTTACTGAATGTATCCATAATCCATAGCCACCTTCATCAGCTTGTTGATTGTCACAATCCCGATTCCCGGAACCTTGTTCTTCTGGAGCTCAGCGATCAGCTCCGCAGCGCTCGTTCCTGCAGGAGCTGCTTTCTGCTTTCCTTCATTGAAGCCTTCGCTCCTGGCTTTCTCGATCCTGTCCTCCACATAATGGACAAGCTGCTCGTCCGTCATCTTCCTCATCTTGACCGCTTTCTCATGGATCCGGTCTTCATCCACTGTCCTGCGGCAGCTGCGTCTCTTACTCATTCGGTACCTCCTGTTCTGTGTTCTCTCCGTATAATTCGCCGGTAATATCATTTATGCCTCGGTAGCTGCACCATTTCACAAAGCATGGCCGGCACATTGCGCATACCGTTTTTGTTGGATTAAGATTCTCAGGCCCACGCCTCCCGACTCTGGCAGAGAGCGTAACCATGTCACTTCTCTTCAATTTCCTGTGGCATTCACTGCACTGTGTGTACAGGATCTGATCACGTTTTTCGCTGATCGGCTTGTCAATGAGCCCTCTCGGGAATTCCCTTCGCATATTCTTTTCCCCGACGATCGGCACCATGCTTTCCTTCATGAACACAGGAACGCCCTGTGTATCAGCCCATAAAACAATCCTCTTAACCCACGAGAATTCCGGTACGACCTTCTCTTTCCTGTGGCCTGTCTCAGCACCAAGGATTATCCAGCCTATCCCCCAAAAATCTTCTGGAGCGAAAATGATATTTTCCAGAAGAGGTTCTATGCTCAGGAACTTGTTTCTCCGGAATGGAAGCTGCTCTATCTTTTTCACTTCGGCATTCTTTGTAATAGTTGTCCCATACCAGAAGTTATTTCCTTCAGGCAGCAGGGTTGTTTTGTACCGCGCCGGGTTTTTCGTCAGGAACAGATAATTGTTCAGCTTATGCTGCGTGCATACATCGAACACATCTGTCAACCATGCATCCGGTACCCAGTCCCCGAAGATATCCGCCATAGCCCCAACGAAGAAGTTCTTCCCGCTTTTGTATTTGTCCAGAATATTCAGCCTGTACTTATGGAATGTCGGTTCAAATCCGAACGGATACACGATCTGCTTCCCGTTTTCATCCAGGAAAGGCTCATTCAGTTCATAACAACCGTTCTCCACCGTAACATGTCTGTTCTGCATCAGGTTTCTTCTGGCGTCTCCGGAGAACCTGGTTGCCATCGTCCTGGCATAGCAGTACGGGCATCCATGCCGGCAGCCGGTTATAATATTCAGTGTGTGGTCACACCACTCTATCTTTGATCTATTCATGGCCTTCCTCCCAAAACTCCACGGTATACTCGGTCTTTGCGTTCTGTTTATCGCCTTGACCAGGAATGGCCTGCCTGCCGATCCGCACGGCATACCCCGCTTTCAGGAGCAGTGTGCCGATCTGCAGACGGTCTTCTTCGTTCCACTGGACGTTTCCTTTTCTGAGGCTCCGGATTATCTGCTTTGCCATATCACATCACCCGCACTCTCTGTCTCTGCATCAGCCGGCCATCAGGTTCATGCATTTTCTTTTCAAACGCTGTCACGAATGCTTTGACCTCCGGAGTCATATCGCAGTTCCGCATGCCTCTGCACTGGATGACTTTTTCGTCTCTCCACTCCATCGTGAAATACGGTTCATCCGGATGATCGGTCTTTCTTACAAACAAGATAAGAGTCTTTCCAGCGGCCACCCTCTCAGCGTAATTAGCAACGCAGTGATGTAATGTCTGTCCTTCCTGTTTCAGATCGTCGACTGATTCCGGAAGCACGATCATTAGTTTCTTTGACCTCATATGCATCGGATCCGAAGCGGACAGTTCCTTCATCAGGCGTGCAACATCTTTTTCCATCTTCTCCTGAGCCTTGCGCAGTTGCTCGTCCTTCATCCGCTTGTATTCTTCGTTCACCCGGTCATGAGCCTTTGTAAGATCCGGAGGGAGGAGAACATACGGATCGCGAATGTTATACCCAAGTACTTCGCACCATCCGATATAGTCATTCCAGTCATGGACAAAGTTGCTGGCGCGATCCTGATCCGGGCGCGTCTTTCTCCGGCTCCCAATCTGCTTCATCACATAGTTCGTGAATTTCGGCAGTGATACCTCTGCGAATACAAGCCTGCGTACCAGCTCGTTGTTCGACCCGAATACATCCAGGAACTTTTGCAGGGCATCCTCTGTCGTATCGGAATTCAGAAGTTCCAGTTCCCGGATGACTTTTATCATCCCATGCCCTCCGTTCAGGTTCCGAAGCATCCTCATATGTGGCTTTGAAAGCTTCCTCAGCTCTGTCGGAATGTAATTCTTTCCGCTCCAGCGGTAGTCGCAGGTGATCTCCAGTGCCAGTTTCGTCAGGCCAGCCTTTACGATCATCTCCAGTTTCTGGCATTTCTCGTATGTCCTCAGGTATTTGAATATCGGAATCTGACGTCCGAACTCTCTATCCTGCAAGACCTCCAGCCCGCTGTACTTATATGGCGTTTCGGATAATGTCTCTCTCAGGTTCTTTGTCCATAAAACGCATTGTCCGCAGTCGATCTGCCCCGTATCCGGGCACCAGCATGTTTTCCTGCTCTGCTTATACTCGGCATACTCAAAGGATTCCCATCTGTGGCCGCTTATGAATACCCTTGCCACTTCATAGCGATGTACCTGTTTCGAAATATTCAGTCTTAATAAATCCCCACATCTCTTCTCGAAACTGTAGGATGTATTGAAGCACCTGATCAGTACCGTTCCATCTTCCAGTTTCTGGGCCAGCGCCGCATATTTGCTCACATATTCGTTGGTGTGCCAGCGTTTAATAGTCTTCATACGGACCGTGCTGCCACAGCATGGGCATTCACCCCACTCATTCATCCGAAGCCTGACATTCTTTGAGTCGATTTCCATATGTGAACCGCACTCTGTACAGAATGCCTCGCGGATCCGGATCTTTGAGTTCCCGTCATACACCAGGTACCTATGCTCGCGCATGGCGCAGTCATGTATCCACTCGTCAAATCCTTCAGGCACATCAGGAACCAGTTCCATCATCTGATTGGTGTGGCTCAACTCCCGATTATGACGCTCTTCCAGTCTTCGCTGGAGCACTGTGTCCTGCCATCGGTCAATTGCGATCCATGCGGATTTTGTCTCTGATGACCATCCCCTCGACTTCGGTGGAAACCGACCTTCAACAAGCTGCCGGCTCTCAGTATCCGTAAATCCAATGTGTCCCGATGTTTCAGCAGCCCACCAATAAATACCCAGCACCGAGTACAGCCTGCCTGTCAGCCATTTGGTCTTTGGTGTTCTGAGATCCTGCGAGATGTAATCATCGTCGGAGAAGAACATCCTGAAGCATGCATCCTCCTTTTCCTCTTTCAGGTCGTTCGTGTCCCATGCTATAAGCTGCATCACTCCGTCTTCCACAGAAGCGCTTATCAACCATTTAAGGCTTGCGCAATTCTTGGCCAGCTCGTAATACTCTGCCTTTGCTTTTGGCCGGGAAATTGCCCGTAATGATTTCTTATCCATGCTGCCTCCTACATCAGATCAAACAGAGTCAGCTGTCCGGAAATATCATTCTGCTTTCTCTTTGGCTCTGCCTTTTTCTCTTTCTGCTTCGTTGCAGCCTTTTCCTCAGCAGGTTCCGGTTTGCCTTTATCAACAGTATTGGTTTCTGCCTTTGAGGTTTCCCCGGTCTCACTAACGGATTTTGTTTCTGTCTTGGCGTCACTAACGGATTTTGTTGTTTTTGTGGGATTTTTCTTTTCTGACTTGACCTTGGAAGCCTTTGAAGGAGTGGCCTTCTGCGCATTTCCTTTTGACGGTTCCCATGGCTTTTCCATGCGATAGTAATCTTCTGCCCACTCAAAGACGGTATCATTTCGGATCGCGACCTGCCTGCTGTTGCCGGCCTCTTTCTTGGCCATGCTATAGATATATGCATCACAGTTCTCGTATGTCTTCTTCTCTCCGAGGACATCCTCCGCAAATCCTGCGTCTTCCTGGCAGCGGGAAATCAGATGTTCAATGATCGGTTCTGCAAAGGTTTTGTTCTTTGCCTTCTTCAGCTCACCCTGCAATTTCTCCACAGCAAGCTGCTGGCTGCTCTTTTGTTCTGCCATCTTCTTCCTCCTTTCGGAAATCAAAGAAAAATGTGTACTTCTCCGGCAGGTGAACTACCGGACGTTTCCTTCCGGCTCCTTCCGTCATCCTCTGGATGATCCGGAACCGTCTCCGGTATTCCCATGTGTCCGCATAATAGAATGGTGTATACCAGAATTCCTGTCCTTCTTTTTCCACTGGTATCAGCGCATCGCCGGCCAGCGGATTGGTTAATGTGTTCGCGATCGCGATATACCCAGGGCATCCCAGGAGCGAGAGCTGGATGTATGCCATCATGCCGGCTACCCGGTCAATGTCCTGACCGACGAACAACACATGGTGATGATAATTCACGTTCTTCCGCTTCAGGTGGTTCGCAGCGGCAATCATCATAGCCCCACCGCCGATGCACGGATCGCATATGGAAATCCATCCTCTTCTTTCCACTTCAGCCTTCGGATCAGGCATTTCAACCTCTGCCATCAGCTGACATAATGAATACGGAGTGAAGAACTGGCCATGCCAATGGCTCCCGAGTTCCAACCTCATGTACAAGGCTCCAAGGAAATCCTGATCCGGATTGCTCTCCAATGCTTCCACGATCACAGCAAATGCTTTCGCTGCAGCATCCGCATTTCCGATTCTCCTGATTGCTACGAGATACTCCTTTTCTCTGCGTTCAAACCGATCACCGGCTCTGATAACAGAATTGCTCAGGCTGCAGGCCATTACTGTCATGAGGTCTGACCATACTTCCCATTTCTGCCTGCTGTAAGAGAGCTGATCCACGATGCCGACGAACTCCTTCTCATATTCATCCTGCGTCCGAAAGTGCCTGCTCATCTGTAATCGCCTCCCTGTCTTTCATGGCATCCTCCAGCGCCATGCCGGAGGAGACATTTTCAATCAGCTGGCGCATGACCGGGCTGAGCTTCTGCAGATCTTTCTCCCTTGAGATCACTGACCGATATGCTCTGATGAAATGGGACTGCTCCACGCTGTTGACTGTATCAATGTCCATCATTGCCCATTCCCTCAGGTTCGCAGGATTTCCGACAGCTTTCTGCACAAGCGCCGGCAACTTCTCGTATTCTTTATCCGAGTTGTAATTTGAGTTGCTGATTGCCCTGCGCACCATCTCCCACGCTTCCAGTTCTGTCAGTTCTGTTGCGGATCCTTCCGGAGTGAACTGTGCTGCTGAACTCCTGAGATCTGCAATCGTCGGAGGAAACGGGCTGGTCATCATGTGTTTCTGTACCGCGTTTGTCAGGATTTCATAGCTCAGGTCCCGAAGCATCATGTACCAGACATTGAACGCATCCTGATCCGGGATAAACTCAGGTTTGGTGTAAACCGCTTTCATGGCCTTCACCAGGATTTTGAACTGCTCACGATCTACCAACTGTCTACCTCCGATACCCTGTTAGAAATCCGATCCTGTCCATACCTTGATCCGCTGCCTATTCTGTCCCAGATAATCCCCTGCCAATTGTTCGACATGCTTATCCGGATAACCTCAACCACTGCAGCTTCCCCATGGCTTGCCACCTTATTCCTGACCTGTGTCAATAAAGTCCTGAATCCAGTCTCTCCATATCCCTGGCGCTTTTCGATCTTATATTTGAACCATTCTTTCATGGCCTGCTCCAGTTCCTGGCCAAAACCCTGCTGTTCGATCAGTTCTGTGGCTGTCACCCCCGGCAGCTTTGCTGCCTTACTCTTTACTTCCCTTTCCTTACCTTTACTTTCCTTTCCTTTACTTGTGGAATTCTTGCTGACATTTTTCGCGTTTTTGTCGACAGAAATGGACTTTCTGCATACATTTCCCCGCAAATTGTCAACACTAACCAAGAGATACTCATCTATGACCTCGACGCTGGCCCGCCGCTTCACGACCTCAAAATACCGGGTCTGTATCCCATCCGAAGTGAGGATGTGGTACTTGTCATACAGATCGGCATCAAAGATCCCGTTCCGCAGGGCAGTTCCCACAACCTCGTTTATTAAATTGAGCTCCACACCACTGCCCCCACCAAACCATGTTGACAAGAACAGCAACGGGGATCTTTCAGTCCATTCACAGTAATAACCCTTCTCGGAATAGATCTTTTGCCAGAGCCGAACGATTACTGCAAACCCTTTAATTCCATAAGCGGCTTCAATCTCGGAAAGATTTTCGTTAGTGTGGCAATTAAGCAGGAAGCTATCTATCCCTTCCTTTGCCATCGATCATCCTCCTGTCTGGATTTATCCGGCCAGAGCCTCCACCGGAGCCCCATCGTCCTCATCCATATTGAATTCATAGGGAGACTTCTCGCCGATCCGCCCGGCCAACTCGGTAGCCACTGCCTCGACCAGCTCCTTACTTGGCTTCTCCGCCTCTGTATCCTCACTCAGGACGCTGACCTTATGACCGTTCTTCAGCATCAGTTCCACGATCTGGATAACCTCATCCAGGCTGTCCGTTTTGAATTCCAGCGGGTCATAGTAGGACGGTGCATCGCCTCCCATTACAGATAACGTGTAGTTTCTCATTTTGGCTCCTTCCTGCCGCCTTTCCACGCGGCCAATAATCTTTCCAGTTCTTCGGTGGACATGGTCTCTATGCCCATTTCCCGGGCTTCTGAGACCACTCCATCGATAAGAACAGACATCTCTTTCGTATCGTAGGTATGGGATCCTCTCAGGAGAAGATAGTGGGTAAAGCGCTTTCCCTCGACTGTTCCATGACCGATCGCTTTCACGTGGATATCATCGCGTTTCGAAAGGTCTATCCGCTCCAGGACAGATATCACAACTGAGGATCCATCATCCTCTCGTTCTGGCTGGCCATATCTGGCAAGCATTAGATTGTGGACTTCCTCCTTACTGCTGCGGAGTTTCTCAGCAATCTTTGATATCAGTACCCAGTAGTATGCGTTCGCATCAAGGGAACGTTTCTTCCTCCACTTCTTTACCACCACCGACAGCTTTTCACAGGGAGCCAGTTCCTTTAACTCATCCAGAACAGCTTCGCCCTTCTGGTCTACCTGCAGTGTCAGGTTCAGTTTCCCGGAAGTGATGTCGATCGTCATCCCATGTATCTTCCCTGTCAGATCCATCTTCTGTCAGCTCCTATTTGAACGGCAGTTCCTCACCAGCTCCGTCCGGTATGTTCATGAAGTCGCCTGTCGGAGCCGGGTCCTTGCTCTTCGTCTTTTCAAACTTCTTCATGATGGCATTGAATACCGGCATGGTGATGTCTTCAAATCTCCCCACCTTTGCCATAGCCAATACAGTGGCCTCCGTGATCCCGGTACGGCTCATCTCATTTCTGATTGCCTGGATATGATTGGCATTCACAAAGAGGACTTCCTGCTGCTGTGGAGGTGGTGTCTGTGCCTGCTGTCTGGCACGTGCTCCATTGCCATTTCCCTGGCTTCCGGTCCTGGATCCTGCGGATGCTTTGCTCTCTTTCCCTTTCAGATCGGCGCTGTAGTACTGGTCCGGATCGTCACCGGTAATGATCTTGTATGCCTTCATGAGTGCGTACTTATCGGCATAGGTCATGGCCTTTCCGGGAGCTTTGTCCTGCGGATCCACGCCGTCCCCGTACGATACGATGTCAATAAAATCCGTAGGGGTTTCCATGTCGACAAACCGGTATATGGTTCTCACCCTCATGAACTGCTGCTTTGACTCGGTTCCGTCAGTCTTTGCGGTGGTCAGGACTGCTGACTCCAGAATCTCACGGTCAAACGGATAGCTGTATATCTTGAACTTCTCCTCGATTGGTTTTACGGCTGCGAGGATATCAGCTTCCCCTGCAGCTTTATATGAGGATTTTCCCCATCCAACATTGAGATTTTTTGCCACAGCGGTGATCTCATTCGTAATCGCGCTCATCTTCTCAAATATGTTCATGCCATACCTCCTATCTGATGCTCAGGTGCTGACCTCTCGGCTCCAGATGCGCGAAGGCCAGATCCTCGCCTTTTGCAAGGGCGTCCCTGATCTTCTTATTGTCTGCTTTTGGTTCACGGATCTGATATTCCTCAGGAACCTTTGAAAGATCAGGCTCCACAAACAGCGGCTGAAGCCCGCCATTACTCGCAACGGATACTTTGAAATGAGCCGTCGGTATCTTTGTCTTTCCCATGGCGATCATTGACGCCATAAGCGTTTCTTTCATCCGTTTCACCTGGCTGGTGTACCGATCCCTCTGCAAGGTCAGCCGGGTGATCTCTGCGTCGAACTTATCTGCTTCTGCTTCCAGCTCCTTGATCACGCAGGCATATCCCTCTGCCTTATCCTCAATTTCCCCGGTCAAACCTTCCAGCGTATCGTTCAAGGTGACCAGGTCTATATCCGGGTCCTCTGCCATCTCCAGTAGCATGCGGTATTCATCAGTCAATTCATATAATGTTGCCATAAGCTTTTTATCCTCCTCATTCATACGGGATTTCTATGAAGCACTTGCGCGAAAGGCTTTTCCTGTGCTATCATATGAATAGTTGGAGCGGTTGGTTCCCGCTCCTTCCGAACAGCCTTTACGGCTGCTCATAAGTTCTGAGAGTCCATGCAGGCGTGTCCGTCAAACATAGAGCTGCGTGGGCTCTTCTTCTTTTAGCTGATCCTCCTGCCATAATGGTTCTCCTCTTTCAGAGTGTAGATGCGAAAGTATCTTTTTCTGTGATTCTCCTGTTCAGCTTCTTCCTCTTCTTCATCCGTTTCCGTAAGGGCCAATACCGCTAACGGAAACAAAGGCGAGAACATTGCCGTCACAATAAAGATCTCCAGGACATCTTTCTGAGTGAACTCCCACATGCCGCCCGTGATCAATATGATTACAAGGACCCACGTGACAAACGCAGCATAATACCTCAGTTTCATTTCTTCCCCTTTCTCAGACAGCGATTTTCAGCTGTCCATTACTCTCCCTCACAAATAGCCTTTGCCATTCCTCCTGTTGCTCCTTCTGCCGTTTTGCTTTCTCCTCTCGCTCCTCGATGCATTCACATCTCTCCCCCGGATCGAGATAAGCTCCACACTCTGGGCAGATATAAAAATGCAATGTTTCGCCTCCTTTCCTCACAGCATGCAATGCTCATTGAAATACTTTTTGGGAATCTTCCCTGCCGGATACGCCGGTGAAATCAGTTTGGCAGCCACGCATTCATTACGCATTGCCCTGATCATCTTGTAGGCCTTGCTCTCGCTGACATCCAGGAGTGCCTGTACATCGCCGGCCGTATAAAAGGATCTGTCCTCCGGCTTCAGTTTCTTTATGACTCCAACTGCCATGTCATCCCTCCTGCTTCTGATATTGTGAAGTCCAATTTTTCAGGTTCTGGTTAACTTCGTTCAGTTCATCCAGGGTGGCTATGATCTCTCGCAGCGCCGGCAATTCATCCTCTGAGACGATCCCGTCTTCCATAATGTCCAGCAGCATATCCTTTACGCCTTCTGACTTTCTGAGGGAAGTCAGAGCCCTCACAGTCAATCTTTCGATCGTCTGATCCTCTATCACAGGAACTTCCTGGCCCAGTGGGCATTTCTCCCGGCAATACCAGTTCATCAGTTTTGGATCCCCATACAGATCTGCCATAAGAAGGATCTCTTCCGGATACGGATCTGCGATCCCTGTCTCAATTCGGTATAACCTTCCCCGGTCAATTCCCATGATGTCTGCGGCGCTTTCCCTGCTGCCAAGCGCATCGTTGTGTGATGAAGCCCTGCAACGTGCCTGAAAAAGCACGTTCGTTGCTGTCGATGATGCTACATTTGCCATTTTCCAAACCTCCCTGGTGCTGTACAATTATTATGAAGCAGTAGAATATTCTGTTTTAATTCCCAGAACATCACTGATCTTAGCGGCGATCTCAGGTGCGATGACGCGACCGTTGACTACACCGGATACATAAGGTCTGGAAATCTCTGACCGATCCGCAAGTTCCGTCATGGTCATGTCCCTGTCTATGAGGGTTTTCTTGACCTCCTTGCACCACGGAGAAAGAATCCTGTTCATCCATGTCACCTCACTTTCTCTTTACGTTTGTATTTACATTTGTTAAATATTGCCGTAGAATAACAATATCTGGGATTCGCATCAGTATCAGGCAACTGCGGTTGTGGTTGGGGAACCTCGCAGCACCTGATCTGAGGCGGTGTAACTGAGAATGTCGGGCACAAGCCTATGTCGTGTTTTTGCTCTTTCAGGTGGTTGCAGCCACCTTAGAGTTGTTTACGTGCCTAACATTTGTAATTACAGTTTTTATCATAGTGCAAAAATCTGAACTTGTCAATAGTCAATGGTCATTTTTCTGCACTTTCTGAGGATGGCTATGTTCTATGATCAACTTATGCATTTATGTGATCGAGATGGTATCAGCCCCACAACTTTATTGAAAAATATGGGATTGAGCAAAGGTTCTCTTTCCAATTGGCGTGAAGGAAAATTGCCAACTGGAGAGATGCTTGTGCGTTTTTCTGAACATTTTCATGTCTCTTTGGACTATCTTGTGAACGGAACAGAGGTCATTGGCGCATTAACGGATGATGACCGCGAATGGCTCAACCTGATCCATAGTCTTGCTCCGGAAGTCCAGAGAGATTTCAAGGGAGCAATGCGGCTTCATGCCGATCTCCATCAGATCGCCGATCGGGAAGAACAGTTAAGACAGGCAAAATAAAGCGCTCTGAGTGGTACCAGAGCACGCCTGAGAAAAAGAAACGGAAAATATCTCGGCCTGCGCTACCAGGCGAGAGGGCAAAGATTATCCCCTTTCCGGGGAACAAGAAAGGATGAGGATATGAAAAAGGGAATCTGCATCTTATTAGCATGCTCCATGGCCATGGGAGTACAGTTATCTGCTTTCGGTAGCGTAGATTACGGAAACGTAGAAGTGATCAAGGCGGTTCAGGCAGCATTAAATGAAGAAGGATTTGATTGCGGCACTCCTGATGGAATTGCAGGAAGCGGAACAAAAGCGGCCATTTCAGATTATCGAGCACAGAACAATCTTCCCGAAGGCGATGCCATTGATGATGATCTCCTTTCTTCTCTGGGATACATCGATAAGGAAGATGATGTGAACGTGGATTTCACACCTGTCTCATCAGACCAGAAGGAATCTTTGCAGTCTGTTGCTGTAAGCATTGCCGTGGCTCTTTATCCAGTGCTCCAGGAAATCAATGTCGACGCTGATAATTCTGTCATCGAAGATTACGGTAATGCCGTTGTTTATGGAGATATGGTCTTTGTTAATGCGAAGATCGCCACCAATACCGAGAAGACTCTGATCGCCGAGTGCGTGTATGACGAGACTGCCAGCTATCCCTGGGAAGTGCTGTATGTTTACGATTTCGATGATGGCCACTACTACTATATTGGGGGCGATTCGAACGAACACATTTATGATTACAAAACAGGGCTGTTGAAGGAACGTTCAAAATCCGCTCCATCTCAGGAAGCTCCGGAGACAAATGCTCCGAGCAGTTCTTCTGATACCATCCATGTGGACTTCCATTCTTCCGTCAAAAACGATGTGACCGGAAAATGGCGCCTGGCATTCGTCGATACGTCAGTTCCTGTCAATAACTATATCGTCAGTTATTATAAGAACTTCTTTAAGTCTGATGACGAGATCCACGGTATTATCAACAAGCACGATAACACCACGGCCTGTGTGTCGGTAGTGCTTGGAATGTTCAGCATCACCGTTCATAAATATGTTCCTGGTGAAGAGAATGATGCGAAGCTGTTGTTCAGCGGCGATGTGATCTCGGATGAGTTTTATAATATGGAGACAGGGGAAATCGAAGATTTCTGACAGCCGTAATAGATTGTCATTAACAAACGTAATTACGATTTAATAGTTTTTTCGTTGACATTCACTGGGGCGTGGGATATATTTAAGTTGACAGAAGCCCCCGCACCTCTCGTTGAAGTGTCAAATGGGGGCACATTTTATGTTCAAATCTCTGAAATCACCCACAACATTTCAGCAACAGGCATCTATCCTATCCTCCAGGAACGTCATCATCAGCGATCCTTCTTATTGTGAAGCCTTTCTTTCGAGAGTCAATTACTACCGCTTGACCGGGTATCTGCTTCCTTTTATTCACGGACCGGGAAATGTCTGTTCCCCCAACGTAACCATAGAACAGATTGAAGGAATATATCGTTTTGATGAAGAGCTGCGCTCACTCCTGTCCACAATCATCGAAAAAATTGAGATCTATTTAAGGACGCAGCTGTCTTATTACAGTGGGCATCAGTATGGGGCAGACGGATATATGGACGCGTCTAACTATAACGCCCGTCATAAGCACGTGGTTTTCCTGGGCCTGATCAACAAGACCATCCAGGATAACTCGAAAGCTCCTGCTATTCATCACCATATCGTGACGTACGGAGGGAAGTTTCCTATCTGGGTTATCGTTGATTATTTTACTCTCGGTATGCTTTCTCATTTTTATACCGACATGAAGAATCCAGACAAGTCATATCTTGCGAATTCTCTATATTCTGTAAATTATCAGATCCTTACCAGCTGGATGAGATGTTTGACTGATCTCAGAAACCGATGTGCGCACTACTCCCGTCTTTACTATTGGATTTTCCCTGCTATTCCCGCAATTCCAAAGGGAGATCATTTCCAGGCAGACAGGACGTTGTTTTCTCAATTGTACATGCTGAAATATATGTATCCTGATCCAAATAAATGGAACGAAGATTTCATCAAGCCGCTGGCAAAACTGCTGTCAAAGTATCAGGCTTACATTTCAAAAAGCCACATCGGGTTTCCATATCGCTGGAAGTCCATTTTGAAAAGATAGGATCGAGGAAACTATGACTACAGGCGAACGTATCAAAGAACTCCGGCGTCAGCATGAGATGCTCCAGTCTGAACTGGGTAAAAAGGTTGGCTGTTCCAAGCAGAGGATTTCTAATATAGAGCGAGGGGTTACGCAGCTCCCCGCTGATCTTGCTGCGAAAATTGCAGAGGTGTTCGAGGTTACTGTGGAGGAAATCACCCGTGATGATCTTCCGGAGATGTACCGGCTATCCTACGAAGAGCAATCGCTGATCCAGATCTACCGATCCCTGGAGAAGAATGACAGGATGGTCCTGCTGAGAATGTATGATATGTTCCTGAAAAGCCGAAAGAAATGAGGTGGAAATGCCTGCATATAAATATCAGAACAGCTCCGGCAAGACGCTTTGGTATGCCAGCTTCCACTATACGGACTGGACAGGCCAGAACAAAAGGAAAGTCAAGCGGGGGTTCACAACCAAACGGGAGGCCCTGGAATATGAGCACTCCTTTATGGATGCCGGTAAGAAGGATCCGGATCTGCTGTTCAGCTCTCTGGTTGAAAACTATCTGGCCGATCTCTCGACCAGGCTGAAGCCAACCACCATAGAATCCAAGCGATATGTTATTGAGAAGAAAATCCTGCCATACTTTGGCAGGCAGAAGGTTTCCGACATTGATGCCATCACCATCCGGAAGTGGCAGAACGAACTGATGAATTATCGGGACGAGAATGATGAGCCATATGCTGACACCTATCTGAAAGGCATACATTCGCATCTCAGCGCTATTATGAATTATGCCGTGAAATACTATGGGCTCCGCGCGAACCCCTGCAGGGCAGCCGGCAGCATGGGTAAAGCCAAGGCAGAGGAAATGTCGATCTGGACCCGTGATGAGTTTGAGCAGTTCATCCAGCATGAGAAGCGCCCCGGATACCGTTGTGCTTTTAACCTCCTGTTTTATACAGGCATGAGATCCGGGGAGTTGCTGGCGCTCACACCCAAGGACATTGACCGCAAGGATCCCATCGTTCACATCAATAAAAATCTGGCCACCGTCAAGGGGGAGGATATGATCCTCACGCCAAAGACGCCGAAGTCGAAGCGGGACGTGTCGATCCACCACCAGCTGCACAAGGAGCTCCTTGAATACATCGATGGGATGTACCTGGCTCCGGATGACCGGATCTTCTATTTCAAGAAGTCAGGCCTTCGCGCCTGCTTCCAGCGCACCGCAAAGAAGGCCGGGCTTGAAGTGATCAGGCTCCATGACCTCAGGCATTCTCATGCCAGTATGCTGATCGAGATGGGTGTGCCGATCATGCAGATATCGGAACGCCTTGGCCATGAAAATGTACAGACCACCTGGAACACTTATGCTCACCTTTATCCCGGAAAAGACCGTCAGATCTCGGAACAGATTGGTAAGCTTTTTGATCCTGAGGAGATGGTTGGAAACGGGAAATAAAAACAGAAATCAAAAAACAGGTATCAAAAAGGTATCAAAGAGGAAAAAAATAAGCCCGAGAACACCGTATTTATGCGGGTTCCCGGGCATTTTGTGTATTATTCGTACTCTTTTGCGAACAGTGTATTTTCTGATTTCCTACGTTTTCAGATTGTACCTATTGCCCGCATTTTCCCATATGTTTTAGCGAGATGCATTGCATTGTTTCTACACACTTCTGCGTATCAAAAAGGTATCACGCAGGTATCACCGGAGGTCACAGATCGTTTTGTGCTGGTGATACCTGTTCCTCGTCTTCGACATATTCCAGAAGTTCCCCTACACCAATATGGAACATCCGGCACAGTTTGTCAATAGTGTCGTAATCTATCCTGCTGGCCTTGTCTCTATATAAGTTCCCGACAGTATTCCTGGCCAGTCCCGTTTCATTGACCACATCCTGGATTTTCTTCCGATCCCTCCCCATGTAAAGGGATAGATTGCATTTAATCATAGTCTCACCTCCCATATCATCATACTTCATTCTGAAATACATGTCAATGTTTTTGATTAAAATGTTGATTAAAATAATCAAAATATTTTTCAAAATACCATTGACAGGGGGCATGGCTATGATACTATGTAATCACAAACAAACACAAACACCTGTTCGGAACCAGAACAGAGACGGACACGCAAAAGCAAAGGAGAAAAGCCATGTCAGAACTTATTAAGAACCAGAACTACGGAGTTGAGATCGAATTCACAGGTATCACCAGACGGATGGCCGCCAGCATCGTGGCCGAGGTGCTCAGAAGCAGAGCCAGCGCACCGGCCGGCGGATGCTATCACACTCAGACGATCCGGGACAACAAGGGAAGAAACTGGAAGATCATGAGAGACTCCTCCATTCGTCCGGAGCGCAAGGTTGGCCACGACAACTACGATGACTACAGAGTTGAGTTCGTTACCCCGATCCTTCAGTACGGAGATCTGGACACCCTGCAGGAAATCGTCCGGAAGTTCAAAGAAAACGGTGGTGTTGCAAATGACAGCTGCGGGATCCACGTCCACGTCGATGGCGCGAACCACAATGTGAACTCCCTGAAGAACCTGGTGAACTTCATGTACAACCGGCAGGACATCATCTATGAAGCCCTGGCAATCGGTGAGCGGAAAGACCAGTGGTGCAAGCCCATCTCCCGGGAGCTTCGCCAGAGCATCCGGAAACAGACATCTCCCACGATGGCCTCCACCGAAAGGATCTGGTACAGCCGGGCAAATGATAACTACACCGGCGGCATTGATCACCAGCATTACAACTACACCCGTTATCACGCACTCAATCTCCACAGCTTTTTCTCCAAAGGAACCGTAGAGTTCCGGCTGTTCAACAGCACACTTCATGCAGGCAAGGTTAAGGCCTACGTTCAGTTCTGCCTCGCAATCTCCGCTTGGGCAATCGAAGAGAATGGAAACACAATGTTCCGCAAGACCGCTGGTTACACTGCCAAGCAGAAGCTGAACATCATGCAGAGTGTACTGACCAACCGCCTGGGGTTGACCGGAAAGGAATTTGAAACCTGCCGGTTCCATCTTCTGAAGGAACTGAAGAAGGCAGCAGAAATGGAGCAGGTGGCTGCATAAGCCACCCTCCTGATAATCAGAAAGGAGAGCACAATGAGAACCTTTATCGTGATCTGGACATATTACGGGATCAACGGCGCCGAACAGGGATCCTTGAGGATCGAAGCCGAATCACCTGAAGCAGCTGAAGAGGAGTTTTACCGGTACAACAGACCGGCATGGAAGGATGAATGGAATATCGGCTATGTGGCCGAAGGAATAGAGGAGGTATCAGAATGAAATACTATGTGGCTTATGGAAGCAATCTCGATAAAAAGCAGATGGCATTCCGGTGCCCGGGGGCCAGGCCCGTTGGCTCCGGATTTCTGAAGGACTTCGAGCTGATCTACCGTGGGAGCCGCACAGGATCCTACGCAACGGTCAGGTATCATGAGAAGAAATTCGTTCCAGTGGGAGTATGGAAAATCACAAAGGCCCATGAGCAGTCACTTGACAGGTATGAGGGATACCCGATATTCTATCAGAAATACGTTGTTCCTGTGGCCATGGAGGACGGTTCCACCATTAAAGGTATGATTTATATTATGCGCACGGACGCAACCCCCGGACGGCCCTCTGAGAGCTATGTGGACACAATCTACAGGGGCTATGAAGATTTCAATCTCGACTTTCGGTACCTGATGGAATCACTGGACCTGAACAAGCGGGAACTGAGACTATCCAAGCGCTGATCAACACGACAAGAGGGGAGGCGCTACCCTCCCCTCCATCTTACCTCCTGCCGTTGCAGCGGTCAGGAGGTTTTTGATTTTTTGCCAGCATCCCGCGTCGGCAGATCTTTGATGGTTTTGTCCTCCCCATCTGGGATTTCAACGATAATATCACAGAGTTTGCAGTCAAGAGCCTTGCAGATTTTTTCCAGATGCTCCAGGCTTATTCTTTTTGCATACCCGTGGTACAGCGCGTTAATCGTATTGGGGCGGATTCCAGTAGCTTTTGCCAGCTGTTTCTGGTTCCATCGTTTATCTCCCATCACGCGTGACAACTTACAAACAATCATATCGTGCCATTGCTCCTTCCCTTGTAAAATATCAAAAAACAGGTACTTTACAAGGGTAATGGCGTGACTATATCCTTTAGCGTTATATAATATCGCTTTTCGATATGCTCCCTCAGGCTTTATGAATCAATTCAAAAGCAGCGACCAAGTTTTCCCGGCAACAGTCCCCCAGTTTGTACTGTCGGGGAGGCCGGCTTTCCTCTGCAGCCGCTCGATTGCATAGGCAGTGTTATCACCAAGTTCACCGTCAATCGTCAGTTTCTTTCCGTCTTTACCCTTATAACCTTTTGCATTCAGCAGTCTTTGAATGCTCTTGATTTCCGGATGAACCGCTCCCTTCAGGAACCAGTGGGCAGGTATGGAGCAATCCCCATAAAGGGTGCTCTGAGCCGCCCCTGTGGATGATGCAGTGGAACCATCCGCTTTGCTCCCCATGCTTATGTTGGTCGCAGTATGGTGCACATCATTCAAAAGAATATCTCCAGGCAGAAGATAATCCGGGCTCGTCAGATATTTGCTGTCTGTGAGGACCTGATAGCCAGCGTTCTTATAAGCCGATCTCATGTTACCAGTATATGTAGCCTGGATGTTCTCCAGTTCTTTTCTGCCTGTCTTCCTGCCAATAGCCTTCGTGATGTCTATAATACCCTTTGAGCAATCCGCTTCACAAGCCACAGTGATTTTTGCAGGATCATCGCCGGCAGCCTTCAGCTGGATTCCAAAGGTGTCTCGCTGCCCCTGGTTATAACCGATCTTGTCATTCTTCGCGGCAGCAGATGCCATATCTGCATGGTACTGCCGCACTACCGGATCCGGATGCCGCAGGATGCAATTCCACGGCCTGTTATACCAGGAACGAAGTTCCCATTCACCCCCCGTCTGGTCTCCGGCTTTTCCACCTGTGTATCCATTGTTTTCATCGTGCCCACTATTAGAAATATAATGTATGCTCACAACCTTCCCTCCTGTTGCAAATTCGTTATAGTATTGCATGCTATATTGATAGCGTGTTTCCTGAACAGATGCCCCGGTATCCGCAGGTATTTCAAATTTTGTTAAAACAGCATTGGATGCCGTACGGACATCTTTTGTACTGGTCAAAGTCTTGAAAACGCCAGAATATGATGTTTTCAATTCAGTCAACAGCCATTCTATCTGTGTCTCCAGATCTCCAATAGACTTGCCTTTTGATTTACATAAATCATACAGCCCAGCTTTACGCCCAGGGCTTGTCCACTGAGCCAATCCATATCCATACTGCTTTCCTGATATTGGGTTTAAGAATTGAGCCCTTGTGATTTTTCCGGAATCAACCGCTGCTGTATACGTTTCATCATTGTATCCAATCTTTGGTTCCAGAATATCCTCCACATTCGTTGATTTAAGTCCGGATTCCGCCTTCAGATTTCCCATCAGACCAGCAGCTCCCGCTTCTGTCAGCCCCGCTTTCCTTAGTCTGTTATAAATGTCAGAAGCTACGCTCATAAAAACCTCCTCGAATCAAAAAAAGCGGTGGGGTTAATCCCCACCGCCGTATTCTTCAGGATCATAAAGATCATCTATAAATCTGCCCAGTTCAGCAAGAAACAACGGGAACAGAATGATTATGACGATCATTTTCAACACATAGACAACCCTTTCTTTCATTTTGTCCTCCCTTCGCAGAGGACGTCTCGTATTATATTATTTTAGGTCATCCTCTGTGTTGCTCTCAATGTCTCCTGGCCCGTTCTCCTTCTGCGAACCATTCACTTTCCCATCATCCAGCAGATCCTTTACTTCCCGGAACCATGTTTCAAGTAATCGTTCCAAGGCTTTGTCAGATATAAGTGCCTGAAGCCACGGTGGTAACAGTTGCCGTGCCCGTGAAATCACGTATTTCATTTTCTGCTGTCCCGATCCAGATGCTCTATACATGTGCTCCGCCTTAAGAAACAGCTGATACACATCTCCCCTGATGTCATCCAACCGTTTGTCCTTGAGGTAGGAATACACAATCCCGATGCTCATAAGAATGAACACGAGGATCAGCAACGTTATGACCAGAACCGGCATCGTGCTTAATCCTTCCATAGTACCTCCTATTCTGTTGATGGCCTGTGAGCTTTTTTATTCAGCCAATCCTCCAGTTCCTTTTGCGACTCTTTGGTCGGGCCATTTGTACCCAGCTCCTGCAATCCTTTCAGGACGCTCAGCATGGCTCTCATCATAATCGCATTTTCCTCGATGAATTCTTCGATCTCACTCCGGTTTCTACGGATATCATGGTCAAACCTATTCATCCTCTCATAGTCCCTGGCTAATTTATCTTCGATCCCGGCAAGCCTTGATTCGATTGATTCCAGGCGTTCCCCTACAGTCTTTTCAGACTGCTCCTTTGCCTTCGTATCTACTTCGCTCTTAGAGATCCTTTTCTTAAACTCCGGCCATTCCTTGTACAAAAAGTAGGCAACAAGAAAAAAGATGATCAGCCATGTGACCACCTGCTCCCCCGTAACCATATTTTCAAGTGCCTTAACCATTTTAATCACCTTCCGTCATTTATAAGTTGCTGCCAATAATACTGTATCAAAAGTGGGTGCGCGTATTCTGATCATGGCATTTCCCCCATCAAAAAAGGAGCCTCCTCACGGCTCCATGTGTGCGTCATCCTCGATCTGTTTTAATACCTTACTGGTGGTTTTTATATCTTCTCGCTGTGCTTCTGTAATTTCCACATTCAGCATGTTTCGCAAGTGGGCCAATTCAATGGCCTGCTTTTTGACGATCTGGCCGAGCTGGTAAATCAGGTCTCCCTGTTTCTCAGTCATCTCTGTATAGATTTCCAATAATTCCAGCATCCGGTCATTTCCCATATCTACCTCCATATATATCTTGGCTTTTCTTCTCCGAAGAACCAGTATCTGAGATAATCATCAAGAATAATTGCCACTGCGGAAACAAAAAACCACAGCAATGTGAACGGCAGGCATATCTGTCCAAGGATATTCAAGGGCATATTGCTGTAATCCCATATGCCAAGCCCAAGCCACAGGTTCAGTACACAGCCGGCTATAAATTCTACAGCCGTGATCAACACTGCACACAGGAGCATCTGTTTCCAGAATACCATCTCCCATGGGATCACTTCATTTACCAGTCCGCAAAGGACGAAAGCTGTACCTCCGACAAGCCCCATGGTCCAATGAGTGTGTCCACGGAATATGTACTCCAATCCGCAGTATATGCATCCTCCAACCACCAGTAAGAACGCGTACTTTGCGATCTTACCCATTCAAGCCTCCTCAGGTGTTTATATAGTCCTTCAGAACCTCGGACTGGTATTCCTCCGGAATCTCACTGCCATAGACGATATCGGCCATTTCTGAGGCTTTGGTGCAGGCTTCCAACCATGTGTACATGCTGTTGCAGTACGTGGTCTGGAATGATACGAAATACATTGCGGACTGGATGATCCCGGCCATATCCTCCGCAGAATAGTATTTGCACTCCTCACCATCCTGGTGGTATTCGAGCCTTGTGGCGCCTGTGGCGAGCTGGGCCTGTTTCCCGAAAAGGTTCAGCTGGTCAGTTTCTGCCAGGGAAAAATGTTCCGTCCCGATAGAGAGATCAACATCAACGCCGGCGATGATGCTTGCATGGCATGCTGCAGAAACCTCTTTCTTCTTCAGGCCACGGAATGCTTCAATCGAAAGGAAGCTTGCATCCGTCCTGTCCTCTGCATCCTTCAACGTATCAAACCAGAAATCACTGTCTGCTTCGATCTCAGCTGCCGTGACCTGCTCCGGATCCACTGTGCAGTACACCTCGTCAGCTTCGTAACTGGTCTGTTCATCGCCACCTTCCGTCTCGATGGTGACCGCCTCCTGGTTCTTCCTGATCCAGACATTGGCCTTTCCGTCTGATCCAACCTTATATTCGACCGTTGCCATTTCGGTCGGGCTATTTACTTTATGCACATTTACACCTCCACATCTGATAGTATTTATCTGTCTGATAGGGTTTTCCTTTTGCGTAATCGCTGACAATCCGTCTTGCGATACGCATCTTCTGATCAATCTTGTTGTCCTTCCGGAAGGTCGCGGAATCCGTCTGTTTGAAGCATCCGAAATACGATGTCAGGGACTTGGCAAATTTATAGGAAACAATCTGCTTCCTTTTTACCATGCGGACAAATCGCTCAAATTTCCTCCGGGCTTTCAGGAAGGTCGTGTCCCGGATCGTCACCCAGACCTCACGGTATTTCACCATTCGGCCAAAGTAATTCTTCTGCCTGACTTCGCCGCCGTGGAACCTGAAGCCCATAAAATCCAGCAGGCATCCACAGGTTTTCCCGGCAGCATTTTTATACATGGAGCGGAACTTCCTCCAGTTTGGCTTTATAGTGAGGAGAAGTTCATCAGCGGCAAACTTTACCAGTAATTCCATAGCCTTCTGCACATCTTTCTTATTGCTCCCATATATCTGCAGGTCATCCATGTAGATCATGATATGCGAGATCAGCCTGGTCCGCTGTTCCTTTCCTCTCCGGGTCTTAACCTTGAACAGCTTCTCGCAGGCATAATGATACAGAACGGACATGTAGTAATTGCACAGATCCTTTGATACTGGGGATCCAATCAGTATTCCCTTTTTCGGATCGTCAGATTTTGGATTCGGATATTCCTCATACAAATCTATGATCGTGTCAAAAAGATATACCAGCTGCTGTGATTTATGAATGTCCCGGTGGAGCATGGCACGCAGCCGGTCATGGTCAATGCTGGGATAGCATTTCTTCACATCGGCCTTGCACCCGATTTTGGTCCCCTCCGGATCCTGAGAAAGCCATCTGGAAATAGCCTTCTTCCCATATTTCTGGCCTTTGCCTTTGATCGATGCGACCTGGAATTCTCCAACCTTCGCATTGAAAAGCGGATCTGCAGCTGCATTTGACACGGCTTCGTACAGCCGGAAAAGGAAGCACTCCAGACCAAGATCCCTTCGTTTCCCGCTCCCTATGTCTGTGATTTCAAGATAACGGATCACCTTCTCCTGGTAGCTCCGCTTCCGGATATGCTCCTTCACGGTTCTGGCCACAAGGTTTGCCGTCATCTCTGCGGCAATTTCATCAGTTACTTTCATGAAGAATTGATACCCTGTATCGAAGATCTTCTGGGCATCTTCTTCCGACGTGCCAGTTTTCTTCAGGCTGTTAATGTATTCATGGTTGCATGCGAATTTCAGGAGAAACCGTGTTTCCTTGAAGGTTTTCCCGGACCACTTTGAAAAGAAAGTGATCAGCTGATGGTTCCCCTTCTTATCGTGCATGTATCCCCATATTGCATTGGAAACAAATTGCTTATCTGCCAAGTTCACATCCTTGCAGTATGTTTTCATAACAGCCTTCTTTCTGAATTCAAGGGATTTCGGATGTGCTACTAACCCCCACCCATGCCACACTTCCGTCATGGGGCCGGCTCCAGGTTGCCCCTTCACCGATGCTGGTTCGTCAATTCCGGGCACTCGGCCCAAGCTGCTTTCACAGGCTCCTTCCGGAGGAGCGAAACACAACACGCAGTTAAAATCAGAAATACGGGCGCCGTAGTTCCAGTTCGCGTTCGTCAGGCCGTTGTTCAGGTTCGCGTACCGGCGGCCATAGTTAGCCCCGTTGTTCAGGTTGCCGAAGAGCAGGCGGCCGAGAGGCGCACCGGGACCGACGCCGCAGTGTTGTGAGTCCTTATATATGTTCATTTTTTTGAGTTACCAAAAATCGACCCGCTGCGCGGGTAAAAGAGGGGAGATCCCCTCTGGCCGCACGGGGGCGGCCATTCACCCCCTTACGCTGCTGCTTGCGCGCAGCGTCCAGAAGCAGAAAGACGGGCGCCGAAGGACCAGGTCGCGCCCGACAGGCCGCCGGCCAGGTACGCGGACCGGCGGCCATAGTAAGCCCCGTTGGTCAGGTAGCCGAAGAGCAGGATTTCTCGCGAGCCGTCAGACTGCTCAGAAAGCTTTTGTGTATATGTCGAGTCGGCGTATCCGGTTGACGATGTGGCATTTCCCTCAACAATATATCTGCACATCGGATGATCTGCATCAAATCCAAGCTTCGAGATATACTTATCAGTTCCATTGCAGTCAAGTATGTCGTACCCGACTTTCTCATAATCAGCAGTTGGCGCACTTGACGAAAGATCTGTGCAGTCATAACAGACGTAGGGATTCATGATATGGCTTGCTATCTTCATCACGGCATTCCCGCACACTTCATACTGGCCAATGGCCATTTCCACGCCAAACAATACATACGGGCACTTTTTGCTGGTATTGCTATTGAATGATCCGCAGCTTCCAAGCACCCCATCACACGTTCCTGTCCACCATGGCATTGTAGAAATGTATGTCGGGCATTCTACGCTGCTGACAGTAGTCGATGCGGTGCTGAAAGTGGTTCCGCCATTATCGACGGTTACAACGCTATTATTGGCGTCATATTCTTCGATAGATACAATCTTTACCCTATCAGCCTTGGCATGCATGCCGGCCTGTCCTCTGTCGATGTTCCCGGCGGTTCCTGCTCCGTTCAGGGCAGTGGCATTCCCGATGGAAACGCACGATCCAACCACAAGGTTTGCTGCCTGTGCTTTTGTGATTACAATATGCTCAACGCCTGTTTCGACTACAGCTGCAGGATACTGATAATTATATGGTGTTGTGCCACCCATCACAGACTGGCTGTCTCTTGTGGCAAATGCCACATCCATCAGATTATTCATCCGCTCCACATCCTGGAACGTGGTCGCACAATACTGATCATCCCCGCCCTTCAGCCTCATCTTCGTGATCAGGCTGTTATGGGAATTGTTGTAACTCGGTGCGGCTCCGCTCACAGAATTCGGTGCAGCATTGGAAGCTGCGCTGTCCTGATATTTGGCGATGGCCACGAACGGTCTGATCGTTCCATCTGTCCGGATCGCGCCACCCTCCACGAAGCTTCCGTCAAACCTCGTGTCAGAAAGGACCTTGTTCTCCCCATAGGCATCAATCGTGATGCTGATCCACTGGGGAAGGAACAGGCACCAGACATCTGCGGCGGTCAGGGAGAATTCATTATCAATCCCCCGGATATACTGGACCTGGAATTCTCCATCTGCGTCGACATACCCGTTGACCTCGATATGATAGAACACTGAAACGCCTTCAAAATCATTCTGTGCCCTCACGGTATCTGTGGACGGATATGCTACCATGCCGGCAGCGTCATGCAGCCTGGTTCCTATGGGGGAAGGATTGATCGCAAAATCATCAAAATGTACTCCATACTTTTTCCCGTCCTTATGAAGATTCAGCAGGAAAGCAGCCTGAGCGTTTTTTGTTGCAAACATCCCACTGGCTGCTTCCATAATAGCTACGTCATTGTTGATCAGCTGGCCGAACAGCTCATTGAACACATCGGCATGGGCTCTGTCCGTCGGTTCCAATCTTCGCAGGTTCGGATTGAAACCTGCGTTACTTACATCAAATGTCGACATGATTTCCTCCTTGTGATAATAACAATTTTTGTTCTTTTGTGAAGATTACGAAAAGTAAAATATCGTTTTCCGTTATTAAATATCAGAAACTGTCATCGCATTCGAAGATTGTTTCCATATCGGCATCGATGCCTTTGGCCGAGAAACTCTTGAGGGCAACGAAATCGCCTGCCTGGTCATAAAGACCAATCTCGGAGATCTTCGTGCCATCCGCAAGATCACCAGGGGAAATCGTGCAGGCATACCGGATCTTCGTATCCGTTATCACAGTATACCCGTCAATCTGTTTCCTCAGGACTTCGGTATAAAGTGCATTCTGTGAGTCGGTATGGTCAATGACCGTACCTCCGGCATTCACTCCACCGGTACCAAATGCCATTCCTACAATCTTCGGCAGCGTCGCAATACCGGCGCGTGCCTCCACCATCTTCTTTTTCGCTTTGTTTGTTACAGTCGTTGCTGACATTAAAGTTCCTCCCTTCCAGAGTTAAGTGAGTAGGTTCCATCGAGGTATCCGGATCCATCCAGAGACAGTGCCATCGATGGGATATACAGATTGAAACCAATATCTTCCACGGTCTCCACAGGTATGCCCAGTGTAAGGCCGTTGAATTCCGGGTATATGGGTGGGGCCAGTTCGTGTGTGCCGTCCAGATCATACCGACCGTCCAGCAGGAAGCCTGACCAAAGGGTCGACGTGAACCGGTACCGGAGCATATCTTCCATGCTTTCAGTCAGCTCATCGCCGAACCGGATCCTTCCAGTCAGAGATATTTCCTCTGTGTGGGCAATCAGCACCCTCGGTCTGAATGTGAACTCCATCGGATATAGCTGATCCAGGACGAGATCACCATTCAGAGCATACTGTCCGTCAAGGATACGCAATGTCCACCATGGCATTTCCATACGATGGCGGATCCTCTCAATGAATGTTTCTTCAATCACAGAAGCAAATCTCATGGTTGCGGTTATCCATTCGATTATCTCCGTATGGGAAATCACAATTCTGGGACACATGCGAAATTCCATCGGATAGACCTGGTCAAGAAGAATGGCTCCATCCAGTCCGTACTGGCCATCCAGGATCCGGAGCGTCCACCACGGCATTTCCATCCGAAACGTCAATCTCGGCAATATCGTTTCATGCAGCTTGATGACCATCATAAGGACAGAAAAAATGAACCGTGTATGAGACTGCTTATATGACCTGATTTTTTTCAGGGCATATTTGAAGTCAAGTGGATCATCGCCCTCCAGCTGGATGCTGAAGATATTCGGATGTGAAAATGTATGCCCGGCATCGTTGATGTCATATATATGAGTTTCATACCCTGTTGCATTTTTCACCAGCTGCTCCATCCGATAGGGGCTCATTGGTGCCTTCGTATCCATCTTGTCATGGATCAGCTTCCTTCTGGCAGCATAATCCGTGTTCGTGGGCTGCATAGGCAACCCATATTTCTGTTCATGGTATATGAGTCCCCATGTCGCGGTATCCACGAAGAACTGATTCGGAAGGTCTTTGACGATATCAACCGCCATATCCATCTCGATACCCATTACTTCGTATACCCATTTCCCAACATAGGATTTGTCGTACCAGTTCGCAGTCACATACGTCAGCATCCGTTTTGCCGCTTCGCTTTCAGGGAAATGCTCCAGATCTATCAGTCTTTCAGACATGGCAATTCCTCCTTATTCTCCTTCAAGCGTAAGCGTGATGGTTCCTGTCTCCGGATATTCAGCAGCCTGAAGAGTGATATTTGAACTTGCCCCGTTCACGGTGAATGTGGCAAAGTCCAAAACTCCTGTGATATTCGAGAGAGCTGTGCGCAGGGTGTTGTATCTCAGAGTGTTGTCCGTCTTTGCGGTAGAATAAATCTCCAGGATGGCTGCTTCAAATGCTGTCTTTACCTCTGCCTTAGTCACGCTGTCAAGCACAAGGCCGGTGCATACATAATCAATTGTCTTTGCTGTGGCTGCGACAACCTGCAGCTGGCAGCTCCCTGTCGGAAGCAGGCGCTTTGACCTGTCATTCGGAGAAACGATATGGTTGTACACGGCCGTGATCAGCGCAGCGCTTGCTGGCGATCCATTGCTGTCTACCAGGATCAGTTTTACGATGCCGGGATTCAAAGCATCCGAATCCACAATGCAGTCACCTATACCCGGAACTTCCTTTGACCACTTGATGAAATCGGCATCATTCCCGACATAGAAATTCGCATCATGATTCTCAGCGGCTATCCGCTCAAAGAAATCATCATCATCCTCTTCTTCCGTTCCTCCGGAAGTGGGGTTTGCATTCGTGATCGCAGTCACTCCATTGACAGGGGTTCCCATGATCGTGATCGTATTTGCAGCAACGTTCCCTTTTGTCCCTGCAATAACAGCTTCGACCGGAATCACTTTCGTTTCGTTCTGTGAATAAGTGGTCTCCTGCGTTGCCTGGAATTCTATCGGTTCATTGAAATCCGTTCCGGGGACAGCGAAGATCGTTCCCTCGGCCAGCACGGTTCCGCTCTCAGCTGTGACAGAAACTGTTCCGGTTGCTTTTGTGGCCGGATTCCTTGTCAGGCCTGCCTGTTCGCCATGAAGATCCAGCCATTCATCCCAGGCATATTCCGGGAAGGCAATCATAAGGGAACGCACCACATCGAACTGGATCAGCTGAGATATCTCGATCGCAGTAGGCATTGTGAAGTCAAAGGGAAAATCCCCTTCCATATCACTGATGTCGGCAGGGAGGTTTTCCATCATTCGCTCCTGTATTTCATCAGCGTCATTGTCTTCAATAAAATCCGGGTAAACAAATTCTGGTCTTGCCATCTTCTCACCTCCTTACTCGACCTCTACTGTTGCATCTACAGTAAAGGGTTCTTCATCTATCGCAGTAACCGCAAACGATACGTGTACTGCTCCCGGCTCCCAGGTGAATTCAAACCCTTCCACCGTTAATGTCCTCGGGTTTACCATCAGGGTTTCCTCGATCGTTCTGGCTATGGCCAGTTCTACTGCTCCCTGATCTTCTTCTTTGCTGGCATCTTCCATTTCAGAACCAATGTCATCGCTGTATGCCAGGCAGGTGTATCGTTCAGTCTGGACAGCCTTTACGCACCATACCCGGTAAGCATCATAGCCATCACTCCTTGGAACGCGATTGGTCCCATCCCGAACAAAATCCCCCTTTTCCAGATCCCACCGCAAGGAGGGCCTGTATTCGGTATCGTATTCCTCTGTTTCCTCCACAAAGTCAGGAACCTCTATGGTTGGGATCAGGGAAGTATTTTCATCTGCCATATTCCCTCCTAAATACTGCTTGCTTTAACAATAATGTCCACTACTACAGCCTCTTCATTCGCCCAGATCACCAGAACCCGGTCTCCGGGTCTCAATGTCGGCAGTTCATGGGAATGAGAACCATTCCCGCTGTTATGGCCATCATGGCTGCCGCCAGTGATGTCATAGCCGCTCAGATGTCTGCATACGGAGTAATCCTCATCGGAGATCGGTGTGGGGAATGTGTCTGTCACCAATGACATATCGCTTTTTATGGTGCCAAAATCAGGAGTGAACTGACCTGACTGGTGTTCCGACATCCGGTTGTCCAGCGTTGACGCCAGTTTCCCGATCCCGACATTTCCTCGTTTTGCCATTGTCCCTCCTAACTGAATGATCCTGAGTCAACCCAGCCATTCACCTTTGATTTCTTCCAATTCGTTGTCTCCAGGTAATAAGGATGGGCAGCTCCGTTCTTGATCTTTTTTATCTTCGCCGTGCCGGCTTTCGCCTTACTGCCCTTTGCTTTCTTCCCGGAAGAAACGTAATAAGTGCCGCCTTTGAATTTCACTTTATCGCCTTTTTTCCAGGCCTTATTCTCAGGCGCCGCCTCGTCCACGTTCTTATATTCGCTGGCTTTTTTCAAATCCATCGTCATGGTACCGGCGTCAATATCATGGACGATCGACACAACATAATAAAACCCCGCAGTAATATACGAGGTCTTGAGATGCACCTGATCACCTTTTCGCACCACAGGAATATCCGGCAGTTTCACGCTTACGGTCTCCTTCGGTTTCCCTTCGTCAGCAAGGATCTCCTTCGCTGATTTCTTGGCGGCATCCAGAGACTCGTCTTTTCCTCGGGAATACAGCTTTTGCCTGATTCCATAATCGGTTTTCCCATTCACTGTGGCTTCCACGGGAGGATTGCCATTTTTATTTTCCTTGCCAAGCACCTTGACTCTGGTAACCATACCGGCAGTGGTGATCTTATGGTTCACCTCTGTCATCTGGCTCCCTTCCTCAAAATGGTAGATCGTAGCGTTGTTCCCATATTTGAGGATATTCACAGTCGTTTTTTCAGAACGGAGGACAGCATCTATGCCTCCCTTCTTCTTGGCCTCCTTCAGTATCTTCAGGATGACCGCTCCGAGCTTCTCAGATTTGAAGGCCATCTTGCCATGCTTCACATTGGGACCGCTGTACGTACCAAGCTTTACGCCCCATTTTTTCAGTATCTGCGAGATTGCAGATTTGGTCTTCGTGTTGGCGCTGAAATACAAGCAGTCCTGAGACTCCTGCAGATCATAAAGCACATCATATGCCTTAATCCGAAACATCGCCTTGTTGTTTTTCCAGTTCGGATTCCATTCTATGATCCGGCCGCGCACAGCCTCGTTGTTCTTTCCACCGTTGTAGCTGTACAGGAGGCCGATCCAGCACCCAGGTTTGGCCAAAGAGGAAATCCTGCCCTGTGCTGCCTTTTCATTTTTTACCGTAAATGTTATCCTTGCAGCCAATTCGTTCTCTGGCTCTTCCCAGGTCACATTCTCAACCATCTCGCTCACGTCATACTGTTTTTTATCGGCGGTCATGATGATCTCCCGATACTTATATTTCCTTGGATTGATCATCCTATCCCTCCTTACGGTATGGTCAATGTGGTTCCAGGGAAGATCCAGTTTCCACCGTTGCTGCTGCCATAGCCATGTTTCTTGGCGGCTGCTTCTATGGTGTTCTTATTGGCTTTGTATATCGTCTGCCATTTGTTGCCTGATCCATAATACTTTGTGGATATACCCCAAAGCGTATCACCGCTTTTGATTGTATAGGTCTTTTTCTTCTGTTTGGTGGTTGTTGAGCTGCCCTTCTTTTTGTTGGAGCGGTTATCTGTCTTTTTCTTTTTTGCCTTCTTCTCTACCCCCAGCTCCTTCGTGGTGTAGATTTTCAGCTCATAATATGGCAGGAATTCGATCGTATAAGAGTAGTCCCCATGTCCGCCGAATGGCTTATAGGTAAACGATGATATTGTGACATCAGCATTTATATTCGTGTCCGATACGATCAGATTCAAGGGTGTTCCATCCTGCTGCCACTTCAAAATCTTTGTGATACAGGTCTTCGGAGCTATCCAGTTCTTGTTGAGCCTGGTCTGTTTCTTCCTGCTTTTTCCAAAAAAATACCCCGACCACTTGATCGTCTGTTTGTCCATACCGGAAGGGAAGCCAAATATTCCCTTCCGGATGAATTCATAGTTCTGATATGAAGTCCTGGCTTGAATATCAATACCATCATTGGGCATTGACGGAAATGTAAACTTGGAGCTTTTATTTGCAAGTTCCTTCAGATATATCGCCATAAATGCCCTCCCTTACGCAACCGGCCTGTTCTCATAAGCTTCACTGAGCATTTCGGAGATCTCATATCCGAGGTCATCCGCAAGTTCTTTCATGTGCGCTCTGATCATGGCCAAAACATTGTTCTCATTGGCGTCGTTCAGATTGAACTCCGGAGAAAGATTGATCTGAACTGTCACACCACCATTATTATTGGAGATGTCAGAGGAAATCCTTTCACCGGAAGCGCCATTGCCTTCTTCTTCATCGCTATCTCCCCACGATGAGGACACAGGGATGCCGCCAACAAGGCCTCCGTCTGCAAAGCCAGGAACACCCAGAGCTTCGCCTGCCTGCTGCCAGAGTTCAATCCCTCGGTTCCTGCGCTCATGGCCTACAGGAATGATATATTCCGGGCCATCTTCACCGACCCAGGAAAGCAGCGGACCATCGACATAGCTACCGTTTGCATTTCCTGCAGCACCACCTACACCTCCGCCTGACGTGGAAGCATTTACATTTACTGTCCCAGTTACCTGCACTGGTGTGGAAAACGCTGCCTGTGCAGCCGCTGCAAAGCTTTGGTATGCTGCTGCGAGAGTCCCATTGTCGCTCCCATAAACGGCATTAGCGTTAACTGTTGTCTGATTCGCATCATAAGGATCACTGAACGTCTCGTCAGAATCTTCCTCCATCTGTGATCTTGCTTCGTCAAGGCCCATCGTTTCTCCGTATTCCATATCACCATTGATCGTTCCTGTGGCATTTGTTTCACCAAGATCAGGTTCGTCAACTTCTAACGCCGACTCCAGCATAGACATATCCACTTCATCAGCAGATATGACCACTGTGGCTCCTGCTTCCAGTTCCCCTACGTCAACGCCATAGTTGGCACAGAACTCTTCTACGGACTGACCAAGCGCCTCACTGGCTACCTGGACATCTTCAAAACTGATCTCGACACCTGATTCTGTGATTTCGTACCCACTGCCGGTCTCAGATAAACTGTCAATCAGAGCTTCTGTCTTTTCAAGGACGTCACCAGCCGCCTCTTCCACGGAGGCTTCATCGAGGTCAATCGCGCCAAGTTTTGCCTTAAACTCATCCATTTCAAGTTCCATATCCTCAGATGGGGCAAGCAGTGCTCTCGTCAATGCTGATCTTAGTGCATCATCACCGATCATCCCGCTTTGAATAGCATCAATAAGGTCCTGTTCCCCGTTCTCGACAAGAGATTTGGCAAACATCTGCATCCCTGCTGACTCGCTCCCAGCAGCTGCTCCTATTTCCATAGCAGCATTATATTTTTCCAGCAATGCCTTTGGCGCTTCTGAACCAGCCGCAGCGTACTGATCAATGATCCCCTGAAGTTCCTGGACATCCGGTTCCATATATTTGTTATACAAATCCTGCAACCCGGCATCAGGAGACATGTTATAATAACGATCCATATTCTGTCGCAGCATATCATTGGCCATCTCCTGATCTTCACGCCTCATCTGGATGCCGCCATTTTCATCTCTGCTTACTTTTCCATTCAGGCTTTCAACAAATCCCCTTCGAGCCTCTGCATCATTATAGCCATTTGTATCCCACCCAGATATTTCTTCTGAATATGCATCCAAAAGTGTCTTTGCCTGGAAAAACAGATCGTTTGCCAAGGCTGCTTGATTTGTATACTTTTCTGCAGCTTTGTATTGATCAATAAAGTCGTTGATATCATACCCCAGCGCATTATACCTGTCTTCGTTTGCATAAAGGTGGGTGTACAACGTTTCCCTTCCTGCTGCCATTTCCTCTCGTTTCAATTGTCTGTTTGCCTGATTCTGCTCAATCAGTCTCTTGAATGTACCTCCTTCAAGATCTGCGCCTGATCTTCCCAGAAACTCATCGTTAATCATCTGCTGAGCTGCTTTTTCCCTGGCATTAGACCATCGATCCTGAATTTCCTGTATTTTTGCCTGCAATTCCGAGACAGCCTTGTTGGCATCCACGTCCTGGAGCCCTTTAGACAATGCATTTTCAACTGCTGTTTTATATGCTGCCTCCAAAGAGCTGAGCTCGGCGATGTCCTCCGAGGCGAAGTTATCGATCAGATCAGACAAGGATCCCCCTTCCGGTGTTTCAATCTTCATGGAATCCACAATCATGGTTAATCCTTCAGCCGATTTCGTTATCTGTTTTCTGACATCTTCGACAAACGCTTCGCAATTAGCAACGTAAGTTTCTTCATCATCCTTAGTCAGCTTCACACCAACCTTGGCTTCGTATTCAATAGCCTTGTTTTCTTTTAGTTTTGCTTCTGCATCACTGCGTAAAGTCTCAGCTTCTTTTATGGATTCGAGACCGACAGTTATATTTGCTGTCCAATCAATATCAAGTATCACATCGGAGAGCGCAGCGATCTGCTCCGAAGAAAGTTCAATATCGCCAAAATGGTCCGCTATACTGTTTGTGATCTGTTTCTGGTTATATGCATCAATTGCAATATTCAGAAGGCCTAACGCAGCAGCTCCACCTGCGATCCATGGAATGGCATCCCCAAGTCCTGACGTAAAACTGCCAAACAAGGTTCCTGCTGTTCCGAGTCCGGATACCGCTTCCGACAACTTGCCGATTCCAGTCGCGAGGCTTATCACCTTTTCAGCGCCAATCGCTATCACCCCAGCGCTAAGCCATGACGTTAAACCGGCTTCCTCTCCACCAGGAAGTATTTTGAACGCTTCGCTAAAAAGGCTGCCTACTGTATCCGAAATCAACACAGCGCCATCACCAGAAGCCCATTCGCTGAACGGCTGAGCGATCAGTGTATCCCAAGCGATATTGATCTTGCCAGTTCCATCAGCATTTTTCCATTCCTCACTGCTGAGCATGGTCCCAACTTTCGTTTTGAAACTGTCAATCATGGGATCAATGTCATCGAATGCATTATTTATTGCGTCGCTTAATCCCGGCATAGCATCTGTAATAGCCTGAACAATGCTTCTTATATGAGGAGCTGCACGTTCTCCAAAGGTATCCTGAACACCCTCCCAGGCGCTGCTAAGCAATGTCATATCACCACTTAGGTTGTCGAGCATGATGCTTGACATTTCAGATGCGGCACCTTTCGAATTGCTAATAGCCTCAGTGAGGTTATTCCAGTCCTTCTCAGATGCATTTATAATTGCGAGCATACCTGTGGCTGCCTGCTGTCCAAACAAGTCTTTGGCAACAGACATTTGCTCGGTCTCATCTTCAATCCCTCCAAGGCTTTCCCTGAGATTGGTCATAAGCTCTATCAGGCTCTTTGTTTTCCCACCTTCTTTGGTCATTGAAATGCCATATTTATCCATTGCGGCTTTTGCCTTGTCAGTTGGGTTTGAAAGTCCAAGTATGGTTCTTCTTAATGCAGTTCCTGCCATAGATGCATGAACTCCCGAGTTGGACATTAAGCCGATGGCTAAAGCTACATCCTCGACACTGTAATTCATTGCTCCTGCTGCTGCACCTACATACTTAAACGCTTCCCCCATTTCTGAAACGTTAGTATTGGCGCTTGCTGATGCTTTGGCAAGGACATCTGCAAAATGATCAGAATCACCCGCTGTCATACCGAAAGCTGTCAATGCATCAGTCACAATATCGGAAGCTCTTCCAATACTTTCCCCGGAGGCGGCTGCCAGATTGACGATTCCCGAAAGGCCTGCTTCCATCTGTTCCGGCTTCCAGCCAGCCATAGCCATGTATTTCAACGCCTCTGCAGACTCAGTTGCAGTAAACTTCGTCGTGGCTCCAGTGCGTTTAGCCGCTTCCGTTAACCTCAGAAATTCTCCTTCTGTAGCTCCTGAAATAGCCTTGACTTCACTCATTCCGTATTCAAATTCTTTGAACGAATTGATAGCTGAACCTATTCCTAACGACAAACCAGCAAACCCGGCAGCACCTAGGAAGCCTCGTTTTGCCATTGCATATCCTGTTCCGGCAGACGTTAGGTCTACATTTGGTATTGAGATATCATTTTGGCTGTTTCCGGTTAAATTATTATTGGCCTCGATATTTACAGTGGCCGTGGAGCCATCAATAGTACTAAGTGCATCCTCTACGCCACTGATCACATCTGTTGCGTTATCTTCAGCAAATACTTCTGTGTTAGCTGTGCTTCCGTCTGTTTCTGCCACCGCATCCTGAACATCCGCCATAACATCGGATGCGTTATCCTCACCAAACGCTTCAACATTTGCCGTACTTCCATCAGTAGCTGCGACAGAATCCTGAACATCTGCCATAACATCTGTGACATTATCTTCACCGTATGCTTCAACATTTGCGGTGTTTCCATCAGTGGCTGCAACAGAATCATTGACTTCTGCCATAACACCTGTTGCATTATCGGAAGCGCCAATTTCCACATCAGCGGAAGATCCGGAAACACGTGCTGCACGATCTTCTACCTCAGACAAAACAGGGGTGGCATTGTCATGGGCAGTGATCTCTATCTGATGTTCCTTCTGCAGGTTCCGGTCCATCTTCTCCAGGGATTTTTCCAATCCGGTCTTTTTCCCGGCGCTCCCCATCATCATCTTGCTGACCTTCTGCGAGGCCTGTGCCATTGAATTCAGTTTTCTTGTGATATTTGACAGGGAAGGATCTGTCTTGTCCTGTACTGATACAGGTATTTCAATCTTTATGGTCTCAGCCATTTCCTAATGTCACCCCCTTTTCGTGTTCTCTTCCAAGCGTAAAATGGTCGATGCGAAAATAAATGCTCGCTCCCCAGACGGAAGTGCCCTCACTTCATGGGGCAGGATGCCCTGCCTCTGGAAAATCTGATGGAGCAAAGTGGCTTTCCCACCTGCCTTGATCAGTTTTTTGCTGTCTCTGTCTGGACCTCTTCGCTGTTATAGCCGTTGATATCGTCAATGATATCCATGATCCGGTCCTTCTCTCCGGGAAGCAGGACAGCCTCGATCACATCCAGGGCATTGATGATCGTTTTCCCCTGTGCTTCCAGGCCTTTCTTAACCTTGGGATTGTCCCAAAGCTTGGCCTGATCTTCTTCAACCGTCGAGTTATAGATGATGGAGGCGCGATATTTCGGGGTATCCAGCTCCTCTGCCACCTTGATGCCCTGCCGGCGGTTCTTGGCGTACTTCGTGTATTTCTTACGGATATCGTTCAGCAGCTCCTCGGAAATCGGGTGAATGGAGAACCTGAAGAACAGCCGGTCCTTCCTCCGGATCTCGATGATCTTCGTTTCTTCCTCGGTATATGCTGCGGCTTCCAAAAGGCCGGACAGATAATCTTCTTCGTGTTCGATGATATCCCTGCGGACTTCTTCTCTCTCTTCTTCCGTCATGTTTTCCATATTCAGGTTCATGTCCTCCATGTTTATCCTCCTTGTTTTGAAAAGGGGCCAGGAAATATCCCGGCCCCGGTTCTGTTATCTGTTCTGATCTATCAGATAGTGAGTTTCTTTTTGTTGTCGATCTTGCCGTTGCAGTGCAGGGCAAATGCACGTTTCAGCACATCGCCGGTTGAGACATTCTGGATATCGGAATCCCCGGAGAAGATGCACTCACGATAGACCACACGCTCCTGGGATCCGTTCCGTCCCTCGATCACACCCGTGAAGGTCATGACCGGAGACTCGCCGGCAGCAATCGCACCCATCAGCTTATTGAAGAGGAAACCATCCAAGACAACGATCTCGGTGATGTTCACCTTCACGCCGACGGTGTTGTTTACTTCCAGCTCACGATTCTGGCCGAGCGGTGTGTAATTATTGTTGTTGAAAGAGGCATTGGTCGTAAAAGACTCAGCCTGGGCGAGAGCGTTTCCTTTCTCGTCATAAATCATGGCATCCTTACCGGCACGGCTGTGACGTGCATCGGTAGCAGCTCTGGTGTTAAGCATAACTTATGTCCTCCTTTCCCGGATCACTCATCACTCCTCCGTATTCAGCACGGTGCTGAACCGGAAGTAGTAGGTCAGATAGATATGCTCTGCAGAGTCCTTATCGATCACATCGATATCAAATCCGCAGGTATCTCCATCAGCAGCAATGGAAGAGCTCTCAGTAACCTCGGCGTACTGAAGCTTTCCTTCATCAACCATGGCGTTGCAGACCGTCTGGATCTGGGTTGCAATGGTTGCCCGGCCGTTGGCATCGTTATCCACCTGCCCGACCAGGTCATCCGCTGCGGCGTTTGCACGGTACAGCAGCTCATATCTGGTCTTCACGCGGCGGATTTTCTTCCACCCACTGTCATGATTGGCATCCGGATGGAGCAGGGTGTTGATAGCGTTATCCAGCCATACGGCACCATCATTGTTCGTGGTCAGTACGATGCATCCTTTTTCCTCTGCAGCTTCGATCTGCGTGTTCGTCAGCAGCTCGCCCAGTGCTGTATATCTGTTCATGACCACATGCGTGACAGAACGATTGGCCGGGGTCGCCGCAACAATGGCGCCGATATAGGCCGCAACCTGATATCCGGACAGCAGAGTTTCACCTGCATAGGCGCTCGGATTAACAGGATAAATGACATTCTCTGCGTTGAACGCAGCTGCTGCTGTCTGCCTGTCGGCAAGAGTGTCTGATGGATTCGGAGACAGGACGGCCATGCCGAACTGGCCAGCATCGTAAATCCGGTCGAGGAATGCCGCTACGAGAGTATGGATCGCCGCATCAGTTGTATCCACAACGATGACATTGAAGAAATACTTCTCGATTTCTTCCAGGGCTGCACTGTACGCTGCAGAGTTGACCGTCGGGTTTGCCCCTCCGGTAAGCGCAGCCTGGCTCACATTCGTGATAACACCGGCTCCGCTGCTGACTGCGGTCAGCGTAAACAGAGAGGAACCTGCCGCCGCGGCAATTGCTGCCGCCACCTCATCTCCAGTCGCGGCGAAGCTATATTTCTCGATCTCGGTGTCCCCGACATAGAACACGATCTCTTTCTTGGTAGAGTCCGTCAGCTTTGCGCGGACGGTCACCTTATACGCCGCAGTACCGGCGTTCTTCGCAGTAACCTTCAGCTTGCCGGTAGCAGCTGTCAGTTCTACACTGCCAGCCGTACCGCCCGTACCGACACGGCATGCAATGATCTTCGACGCCCCGCCATACAGGGCCTCACGGATTGCATCAGTCGTACCGTCAGTTCCATAAACCTTGGAGTATCCCTCAGAAGCGGATAACACCTTTGCCTTTCCAATCTCACCCATGGTGGCCTGGAAAAGGACCGCCACAACACCATCAACGGCTCCATAGCTGACCACATCCCCATTGCTCTGCACATTGAAATATGCACCGGGACGAATCTTGGTTTCGCCAATGTTAAAATATCCAGCCATTTGTTATTTGACCTCCTTCTTCATGAACGTTTCAATGACCGTCCTTGCTTCACTGACGATCATGGTTTCCCTTTTCAGTGGTTTCAGTGCGGCCACAACGCATTCCTGCGGCACACCAAAGACCTCCCTGCTCGCTTTGATCAGCTCCTCTACCGGGTAGGCATCCTCGCTGATTGCAGGAACAGTCTCGTCCACTTTCGTGGACACTTCTGTTTTCTTTGCCATATAATCTCCTTTCAGTGGTCTGTGATGGTTACTTTCCTGAGTCCCTTGCCCACATAAGAATCCTTCAGGCATCCATAATGACCGGTTATGAGAAGCTGCCCTTCCCTGAGGTAATCCGCCCGGTTATTCACCTGCATGGCATTGATTGTCATAGGCGAATCATCCAGCATGATTACCTCACCGGCGTTCCCGAGCATCTGGTTCAGCCCTGCGATCAGCTTCAGCCTCATGGCTGAATCCGGGCAGAGCAGGTGCACTGCAATCTGACAGTTGAACCAGGTAATGGTATGCTGCAGATAACCTGTCGGATCGAGCACAATGTTCTGAAGCCGGCAGTAAAAGATCGGTGTATCAGCAGGATTTGTATACTCGCCAATACGGTCCATCCCCAGGACGATGCAGTCCGGATACAACTCTTTGATGTATTTGCTCAAAGCCATGACCGGATCGGGGTCTGTCGTTTCCTGGTCGGGGTACTCCAAAATGTCAAAGACGAGGTCTTTGCACAGGATGGCATTTCCCTCCAACATAAACGGATCCGTCCTGGCCCATGCCACGCAAAAAGGAGCCTCGTCGGACGGCATCATCAGCACATCCTTAAGGCTCCTTCTCACACACATCTCAAGCTGTTCCGCAACCATCGGGTTCTTCTCGGTATAGATGGCAAGCATCAGCATCCCGGAAGATGCCCTCTGCATATCCACCTGCATATTGAACTGATACTCGATCCTCGGGTATTGGGTCTTCCCTTCCCATCCTTCCTGTTGGTCTGATGGGAATTCCGTATTGAATATCGCCGGCTGTCCGTCATACTTCGCAAGCATCTTCTGTAAGGTTTCATCTGACTCAAGCCTGGTATAAACAAGCTGACTCAAGTCCATATGTCATCACTCCCCGCTTCCATCATCATCAATGCCGAAGGCAATCACGTTCTGCAGGCCGTCTGGTGAATACCGCACCTGCCACGCTCCATCTGCCAGTTCCGAAACAGGGATCATGAAATGGTTCTGTACATTCTGCAGAGAGGGAAGGAACAGCACTGTAATGGTCTTCTCTGTGGCTTCCTTCACAATTCCTGTCCTTCCTTCATCCCATGTGGAATGTTTGGCCCAGATCAACGTCCCCCTCGTAACTTCCTCAGTATTGATCACGATACTGGTTGACTCAACAATAATCACGTTAACCTCCTATTTCCTCAAAGATAGCCCTGATCTTCGGCATGGCCTCCTGCTGGATCTTATCCACAAAAGGACGCGCTGCCATCTTTCTGGTTCCATGCTCCAGATATCCGGCATAGCCCATCCCGGATTCAATGCCAAAGATTTCAGAACTGGAAAACATAGTCCAGTTACGCCTCAAATTGCCGGTTCTGACGCCAGGAGTTCCACCAGGAGCCGATGGGCTCGGGCCTGCAAGGATACTCAGTTCGGCATTCCGCAGGGCATTGGCGCCCCTCGGCATCCTCGTCTGAGCCTCCTGCTTCACTTTCTGTACCTCAGATTTGACAGCAATCACGATATGTCCCGCAGCTGCTCCCGGACTCATTTAAGATCATTCCTTTCTTCGAGATACAATATCGAGGATCCTCCGACCATTCCTTCTGTATCGGTGGTAAGGACAAGATATATTTTCTCGTCGCAGGCCAGATAATCGCCCTTTCTCACCATCGCCCTCCCCCTAAGGGAAAGAACATGGGTAAGGGAATGCTGGTCCTGATCCCACAGGTGCTTCGTTCTCTCAGCAGTCTGATTCTCAGCAACAGAAAGGATCCCTTTCAGGTTCTTTCCTGTCTTTTCATAGCTGTCATGCAGATATCCCTGCTGGTTCTTCGACACCTTTTTTACGATATCAAATTCCTTCCAGAGGTTCCCCGGTCTTGTGTACATATAACCATAGATAGGGTTCATATATCCTGCCCCTCCGCTTCCTCATGCGACATCATGCCGTTATAGAAATACGGTGGTGTGATCTCCCCTGTTCCGGGATGATCCGTCAGTGCCAAAATCGCATCAGCGGACGCAGCTCCCGTTTTCAGTTCAGCCTTCAGCTGGTCATACATATCCTTCCAAAGTTTTGCCCTGTCCCCCAGGGAAAGGGAAACAGGGCCGTTCTTTGTATCTGCCTCATAGGCAAACCGTCTGAATATGCTTTCGATGCACCGAAGTTTCGCCTTCTTCCACTGCCTTCCGGTATGGATCTTAACGGAAAGCACCGCACCATATTCCTCATCACAGAGCGCGCAGGTATCTGCACCGCCCTCGACCATGGTGTCACCGAGTTCAAACCGCATCCTGTCTTTCCCGTACTCAGCAAGGTTGGAGGGATTGTAAGTGTAGGTTCCGCCCATTAAGCCTCACCTTCACTTCCTCCATCCTCAGCCTCCAGTTCAGCCAGCCGTTTCCGGACAGCCGACAGGATGGTCTTGTTGCTCTCGCACAAGGTAACCACAGTAAGCATGTCCGCATCCTCGGACTGCTTCGCCGCAGTTACGGCATCCGTCTGGGAGAGCTGCATGATACGTACGGCCTCGGAGATGCTCTCAGGAGCCACGGAAATGACCGTGGAGCCATTTTCTGACAAGACCGGAAGATTTACCTTGCCAGCACTGTCAGCACCCTTGGCGGGGCTGTCAGCAGCTGTCGCGATATCCACGATCTTACTGTCGATCTTAGCTACATACCCGGAGCGGATGACGGATCCGGATGCGACCTCGTCATCCCTCAGGATTTCCCCGATAGCCCTACGTCTTCCCCCGATATCCAGGGGCTTTTTCACAACGTATGCCATAGACTACCTCCTTACGCTACACACCCCTTCAGATAGATCGCAAGGTCATCACAGGTCTTTCTCATGTCGGTTGCCATGAGTCCCTCGACGAACTCGGAATGAGTTCCTGCCTCGCCCTCGAAGCTGTCGGTTGCCATCCACTGGCCGTTGCCGAGCATATCCCATGTGAAGATATAACCTGCGGACGGTTCCTCGATGGACGGAGCTGCCGGAGCGTAGGAAAGAAGGGCATCCTTGCTGTTGCCGATGAACTGCATGTTCGCGCTCTGACCGAGTTCTGCAGCATTGTAAGTGGAGTAAATGACCTTTACTTCCTCGATGCCGAGAACCGTAGCGATTACCTGCTCGTTGACGAGTGCCGGGTTCGGGGTGGATCCGGAACCAGTTACGCGCTCCAGGAACTGCGGATGGTTCTTCATAGCCACAAAGGCTTCGTAACCAAGAGTCAGCTTGTTGGGCAGGCGTCTGCCGGCCAGCAGGATCTGTCTCTTGTAATCATCGAACAGGCCGATGATGTCGCAGTTGGCATCGGAGAAATACAGGAACTGGTTCGTGGACGGATTGGATGCCACGCCGGTCTTCTCATTTGTCCACAGGCTGCGCTTCAGGAACGCGTTTGCGAAGATCAGATCCAGATGCAGCTTCATCTGCTCAGCTACCAGACGCGCCTTCGCCCTTCTCGGGTCGATGGTGGCAGGAGCCTTGCTCCGCTGGTAGTTCAGCGCCGCAATGTTGTCAATGCCGACAATGATCTGGTCAACCTTCGTGCTGTAGGTAGCCTCCGAATGGGAGAAGACTGCCGGTGCAACTTTCCCCATCGCCGGTTTGCGGCCTACCTGGTCCTTCGCCAGCTCAGCCTTATTGAAGATATAATACTGACCAGTGGACTGCTGAACCGGGCAGATCGGGAAAATGCTCGGTGCAACATACATGCCCGGCTCCTGGAAATGAGCCATGGAGAGGTTGGTCAGATACATATTCGGTTTCCAGCCTTTGGCGATCGCAAGCTGCAGACCGCCGATAGATGCATGATTATCTCTCATTTTTCAAGTCCTCCTTCTTACTTATTCGTCCACATTATGCAGACGGAACCACGCCGCAATGCATAATCTGGACAGTTACAAGATCTCCGGATGCAGACGCAGGAGCAAGAGCCCTCGCGAAAACGGTTTTTCCACCTGTGGCCTTGACAGCCTTCCCGGTTGCGTCCACAGTGAGAAGATCGCCCTGATCAAACGATCCTCCGGCAAAAACCTTGCCGACATCTTTGATCTGCACATCCACTCTTCCACCGACCGCAATAGCGTCATCGTTGGTGAGCAGAGCAATGCCGACAACATCCGCACCGGCAGACGGCAGCTTCACGCCATCCTCGTCCAGTGCAAGGGCAATGCCCTTCGGGTTTGTCAGCGCAGCACCGGCCAGAAGGCTGATCGTCGCGCTGGAATTGATACCGCTGTATTCATAAGTTGCCATTGATAGGTCCTCCTTTCTTTGATAACCTCGCCTTATTTATCGAACTCAGCCATGAGCTCCGGATCCGAGAGAAGAACCTCGTCAAGCGCCTGCTCCGCAGACAGCTCCGGGCGGGATTTTCTCAGTTCAGCCGCTTTGGCTCTCGCCTTGGCGATTCCGCTCTTTTCGGCATCGGTTCCCGGGCGGGATTTCCCGATCTCACCGAAGACACCGGATGTTTCCTGTGCGGACACAAGATCATCCAGAAGGGCGATCATATCGTCATAGGCAGTGCCGCCGGCAGCCTTCAGGCTTTTCAGCGTCGGAACAAGGTCCTCAACCTTCTTGCCGATCACTTCATACTTCTTCGCAACTGCGGTCAGTTCCCTGGTCAGCGCCTCGTCCTTCATCTTTGCGATGTCGGCTCTCAGCTCTGCCACAAGGGCTTCCGCTCCGTTAGTCTCAGGGGTTTCCCCCGCGGACACGGATTTCTTCGTCTTCGTGTTGCATTTCTTCTTGTCTTCCTCATCCAGGAATTCGTCCTCTTCCTCACCGTCTGCCTTGGCGGCGTTGGCTTTCTGGACATCCTCCGGATCTTCGACTTCGACTGCGAACTTCTTGATCATCTCATCGTAGGTAGCCCTTTCTTCGGGTGTCATCTTGCTTTTGTCGATCTTAAGCATGTCTTCCAATTCTCCTTTCGTTTCATTTGCTTTCCCGATCATTGTTCCAAGTGCTTCATGGTCCCGCTTCATGACGGCCAGCTCAGCCTCTCCGGGTTCTTCAGCGCTTTTTTTGATGTCGGCCGTCTGTCCTGCGCACCACTTCGGGATATATCCCTGCATGGCCTCGCTGAACTGAGACAGGCTTTCATTCATCGCCGTGGTTTTCCCTGCGGCGTCAAGTTCCATATCGTAGATGATGGAGTCGAGCGCATTCCTCAGGGCATATGTCACGCCCCAGATTTCATCCGTGATGCTCTCCACACTTGCGGAATTGATCTGCTGCTCAAATGATGTGGCAGCTTTTTCCACATCCGCAAAGGTGTACCCTTCTCCTTTCAACCAGGCTGCAAACCGTTTCAGTATGCCGGCACTCTTGCCTTCCTCCGGTCCATCCCCGTCCTGCGGTTCCCCGCCGGCCTGATCGTTCCTTTTGGTCAGCTTTATGTCGGCCCTCTGGTTTGCCCCCTCGTCAACGAAGTCCACCTTCGTCAAATGCAGATTTTTTAATTTGGTTGCCAATATCAGTTTTCCTCCTTTCGCCAGATTTTTTATCAAAAAGCGCAGTGCGCTCATTGATCCTCTTCGCCGACCTCTATACGTTCGGCTTCACCTTCAATGCTGAACATCGAATAGGTTCCATCCTTGACCTTCTCCCAGACGTCCTCGTCCTGAACCTGGAAACCGATCCACCAGCCAACTGGCAGAGTGCCTGCCGGGATCCCGAGCAGTTTCATTTTCTCTTCGGTAAACACAACGCTCTCGATCAGCTTCGCCACGATCCGTTTATCCTCCTGGTGCATCTCTCCACCGTTCCCGTAGAACTGGACGAATTCATAGGCGGCCTGCTCCAGATCCTCCGGATCGATCATGTCTCCCTGCCAGTCTTCCAGCTGCTCCCCGTTTTCCTCTATGGCCACGCTGGCCCAGCCGAAGGCCTGCATCTTCTCATTGTCAGACTTCTGGATTCTGAAGCGGCCTTTCAGGATTTCCGAACCGCCCGGGTCTGTTTTCTGCTCCGGTTCCTCCCGGATATTGTGAATGTAATCAGAGAACTTCTTCATAAAATCCCTCCAATTTTGGGCATGAAAAAACCGCCGGTCTTTCAACCGACGGTCATAACCACATCTTATATTCAGATTTTATAGCTCGTTAATTGCGGAGAGCCATCAATCTCACGATCCACCAAGGAAGGAATTATCTTTTTAAATTCTTCCTGGATTTGAGCAATCTCTGCTTTCGTTTTTCCTTCTGCGGCCTTAAAGAAAGTCTTTAATGCCTCCGGATATGTCATATCTTCTCTGAATAGCATTACAGTCTCCCTCCTTCCAACGTCCAGCCAAACCTTCTGGCCACAAGATATGCCTGTTCCCTGATAGCCATATAGGTCCTTTGCTCAAAGGACCACTCAGAAAATCCAGGATAATCCATTACTGCCATGTTGGCCTCGGCCATTACTTCCTTCAGAACCTCTTTGTATTCTTCTAAATCCGGTCGATACCCATAGCCAATATAAGATACAAAAACATCTCCGTTTCCTGCGATCACAGAGATTTTTTCAACATTTTCTCTGGTAAGCCACTCGAAGTCTTTGCCAGAAAATGGCGTGTCATTTGTATGTGCATGGAATATTCTTAAACCAGGTTGATCAGCATATTCTTCCGGGACAACAACGTGCTGATCCGAATTGGATGTAAATGGTTCTGGATTATTCGAGCCGAAAACTACAGAGCCATATTCAAAACCACTTTCATCAGAGAGTTCTCGAAGCCTGGATAGCTGATCTCTTTCCTGTTGATCGAGAGTAATCTCTGCGAAATCATCATAATTACCCACATATTCTTCAGGAATTTGACTTTCGTCACCCTCTTGATTCATTGTATCATCATCTTGAGGATTTTCAACAGGATTTTGAACATATTCGCCAGTCTCCTCATACATCACAGCGCACTTGCATCTCGGATGCAGCGGAGGGATCGAAACGCTCAGCGTCCGCTTTACCTTCTTTCCGACCGTGACCTTGAACTCGCTGTCCATGTCGATTTCTGTGCCTTCCAGATCTTCGCAGGCCGGGCAGACATGGCCATCATCGGCAGTGGACCATACCTTCCGCATGATTGGCACCAGCCCCTGGCTCATGGCCTGCCTGATAGCCGTGTCATTCCCCTGGTTATAAGCGAAAGCGACCTCCGTTCTGGCGATTGTCTCCGCTCTGGTCATCTGCTGGCTTTGAGCATATCTGCCTGCAATCGCTCTGGCCTTTCGTTCGATGGACTCATCTGTCATCCGTGGATGATCTGCCCTCAGCTGTTCCTTTGTCGTGTTGTAAAGGCGAAGGTTGGCAGCTGCCTGCCGTTCTGTCAGGCCGACCGTTGGCCGGATGTACCTGGCTGTTTCTGCAGATCCCATCTTATTGGCCTGCGATTCCGCTATGATATAGCGTACTGCGTTCACCTGATCCTCAGTAACATTGGTAATCAGCTCGGCCCCACGGTTCAGGATCCATTCCCTTACGCTGGTTTCGGAGGTATTCACCTGATAGCCGATCCCGTTGATTATAGGATTGGTATTGGCGCCTGCCAGGAATGCCGACTGCCACATGGGCGTTATCTTCTCGGCCAGGAGTTTGGAATAATCCTTGAACCATGTGCCGAACAGCTTCTCAGGCTCGGATTCGTCCGTTACCAGCGTCAGCAGCTCCCGGTAAGTAAATACCGCAGCCTGATCCTTCCAGAACCTTGCCAGCCATTTTACAGGCTCCTGGATATTCCCTTCCAGATACTCATCCAAGGCATCCAAAACAGCCTGCGACTCAGCGCTTTTCTGAACCTTCCGCTTTTTCCTTCTGGCCGGGTCGATGAATATGAATGTCATCCAATCACCGCCCCAGCCGTTTCCGGGCCTCGGCTACCTGCCCTTCATCGTCTACATCTTCGGACTCATCCTCATTGTCTTCCGGATCCACGTCAGGAGTGCCTGTCTGCTCCGGCATTCTTCTCTGCTGTTCCCGCTGCGGATCGGCCTCTCTTGCATCAGGGACATCTGTTCTCTCGGGAAGGTGGGCCGCATCTCTGACATAATCTTCCAGATCTTCATCGGGTACCAGAACACCAACGCCGATCATATCCTTCAGGAACGTGGACAGCTGGGTGATATCCCTGTCATTGATATCGCCGTGGGAAAGATACGGATAATCCGTTATACCATCAAACTTCGACCCATTGATATCAATCAGGGAAGGGATGCCCTGGTTATTGAAGGTCTCGCAGATCACGTCAAGGAATGCCCCGATAGCCATAGAAAAAAGCTCCGTCTTGTCGGAGCTCAATGCAAAGGATCCCACTTTTTCATGGCCAAGCATGATGAAGTCAGCCATTACGGTCTGGGCCATCTTCGTGTCGTACCGGTTGATAATGGCATTGGTATCAAACTGTCTCGCTCCTCCGGTACTAAGGAGCTTCACTTCATAGCCAGACGGAAGAACCAAGCCCTCGAACTCGTTCCTCCGGATGTTCTTCACCATCGTTACCAATGAAGCGTAGATCTTCTTTGCATCCTCGTCATCAGGGTCCCAGATATCAAGTCCCTCCGGAGCATTGATCACCGGCAGGCCTGCCAGATCCCGCTCAATACCAATGGCCTCGATCTCCTGCATCCGTCTCTTGAAATACCATGACCGGTATGCGTTTCTGAGGATTGACCTCCCCTCCGGATTGTCCTTTGCCGACTCGGTTCGGAACAGAAGGGCTTTCCTCATAGGGATTGTCAGCAGTTCAAAGTCAGGCGGTGGCTGCTGCGTCATTCCGATCAGGTTGTCCCGGTCATCATATTCCCATCGATACAGGGTATCCTGCGCTCTGGGAGGGAGTTTCTGCCAGCCGATCAGACCATCGGAGTATTTGGAACTTCTGGATCTGTCACGGGATTTCCCATTCCTGCGTTTATAAACAATTTCGTGGAAGCTCCAGCCGTAAGGCAGGAAAGAGAGGATCTCAGAGATCGTGTCTGTCCAGGTGCTCTGCATGTCTTCCATACAGGACTCGACGAATTCCGCTGCCTCCCTGTCTTTGGCAGAGTCCCCTCCGGGCTCCACGCTCCAGGTCACATGACGGATCAGCATCTTTATCGCAAACAGGATCGCGCCGATGGTATCATCGTTCCGTTCCATCTCCTGATATACCTTTATGCCTTTCAGCCCTGTCAGCTCCGGAAGGAATTCCTCGGAAAACATTCCGTCCCACCGTTTCTGTCCTATGCGGCCATATTCTTTCACTCATCTCACCTCTCTTTCGTTTATCCTGAACTGCCCCAATAGTTCTCCTTATGCAGATCATCTGCAAAGTCATCACCTGGGGCGCTGCCGGTATGCTTCTTAATCTTCCCAAGGTACAGTGACAATGCCAGGGCATCGCCTCTATCCGGGGAGTCCAGACTTCGTTTTTTCATTTCCTGCTTCGGCTCGACTTCCAGTTTGCCGTTGCTGGCCATCCTGTACTTCCGGCAGGAAAGCTGAGCCACGGTTTCGCCATCATCCTCGATCACGATCTCTTTTTCCTTAAGGAGATCCCGCATGTTCGCCCACATATCCGTGGTGAGGTTATTGTACCGCTCTGCCGATCTCTTCCCGCTCGGCGTATCGGTCTCAATCTTTTCTGCTGCATTGATCGGGATGACCTGAAGCTTTTTCAGCCTCTGCTCCTTCTTTACTTCGTTAAGCCGGTCGGTTACACCACCGCCAAGGCCTGTGTCATCAATGTTCACATATACCTTTCCGTAATAATCCGGATGCTCCTCATAGACCCTGCGGTATTCCTGGACCAAATGTCCAACCGTAGCCATCAGATCCTGACCGCGCCTGTGATGCACCAACTGGCACTGTCCTTTGAAGTTCCGGTATATGATTGTCTCGTCATCTCCGAACCGGGCAACGTCACAGCCCAGAATCACAAAAGGCATGCCCTTGTCCTCCGGGAGCTCATACTCCCGTGAGGTGCATTGGCTGATGATCTCGGACGGAATGAACACATCATCTTCCTGTTTCGGAAACAGGCCGCGGATACGGACACGGACCACATTGCTGTCCCATCCGTATTTGTCGATCAGGGACTTTATGTTCTCCTTGTTTGTCCGGGAACTGTCCATGGAAGATACGGTATGTGTCTTATACAGGCTGATGTCCCGGTTATGGCTGTCGAAGAAGGTTCCGCTCGTCCGCGTAGGGTTTCCACACAGGAGCAGCTTGTTGTTCTCACCTGACAGGGTACCAAGCACAGCCTCCATGATCGGATCGGCAACACCTGATGCCTCATCCACGATGAAAAGCATGTTGTCCTCATGGAAGCCCTGCATGTTCTCAGGCTTCGTTGCAGTCCTGGCCACGCCGAACCATCGTTTCTCGTTTCCGACCATATACACATAGGTCTTCGTCCATTTCAGAAGCTGCTGGAGCAACGGTGATTTCGACATCCATTTCGATATTTCGGACCACAGGACGTCATGGAGCTGCTGCTTCGTCGGAGCTGTGGCCACGATCCTCGGGTATGGGAAACAGGTGAGAAACCATAAAAAGCAAGCGGCTTCCAGTCCGGTCTTACCAACACCCTGGCCAGATTTGATGCTGACTTTCGGATGGCGCGCCAGATCCCGCGCCGCTTCTGCCTGCCAATCGTCCGGATCAAACTGAAGGACCTCGCGGAAATAAACCACAGGATCCTCCTGCCAGATCGGTATGGACTCGTCCAGGAAGTCGGAAAGCCAGTCAAGATTCCCCATTCTGCTCCCTCCTTGCCTTCAGGACCGAGTCTGCCCATGTCCGAACGAAATCATTTCCTTTGCTCTCGCCCTCGATCTTCTGCTTCTCAAGTTTCAGCTGGGCCAGAGTATTGATCAGCTTCATCTTCTGCGACTGGACGGACGTCAGTTCACGCTCCAGCCTGAGGATAATGTCATCCTTGTTCTCGGTGTTGGTAGTCATGGTGATGTCTCGCCCTGGCATCCGGTCACCGCTGTCGATCTTCTCCTCGACGATCCGCTTGTACTCTTCCTCCTGCTCGGCCTTCTCTTCATCCGTGCCATCGAACACGCGCTTATGCTCTGACCGCATGGTACCCGAAACCACCAGCGGGATAGGTTCCCCTGTCACAGGATTGACCATGGCATGGTACCTGTTGATCGCCTTCATGATCCGGCGCTCTCTTATGGTGCATACCGTGATTTCTTCCTCCAGTTTCGATTCCTCGTCAGGGAACATGAACTGGGCCAATTCCTTTTCTTCCTCAGTGAACACATCTGCAAGCACTTTGGAATAGGCGCCGTGTATCTCAGCGTTCTTGTTGCCGATCGGCGCGCCGGCTCCAACGGCATTCACATTCCCCACTGGCGCTCCACGTTTCCGAGCGCTCGGATTGCGTTCGGTTTTACCGCTCGGTTTCCGCACGTTTCTGGTTGCCTTTTCCGAACGCCCTGACAGTCCGGCATCATCCCATTTCTGGTCTGCTTTCCATCTTCGGACTGTGCCGGCAGGAACTCCCAGTCGATCAGCAATCTCGCTCAGCTTCATCCCTTTGCGGTAGAGCGTCTCAGCTTTCTTACTGTCAGGACTTCTCTGCCTTGGCATCAGCCTCCCCTCCGTTCCATTTGTTTGTCTCGGCAGGAAAAGCAGAACCGCCTTCCGTTCCCGGCGGCCCGCTCACTCCGTTTCGCCTCATCCATCTCACATCTTGGTTACTATCTCAGCGCGAGAATAGGTCTCCGCTCCTTCCGTCATCATCTTCAGGAAGTCCTCCTTCGAGAAGTCGGAAAGCCGGAACACTTCTTCAGAGCGCATGCCCAACTGCTTCCCGATCTCGTCCACCGTTTTCCCATCATCCAGAAGCTCCTTCACGATCGCCTTCATCGGTTCCAGCAGATGCGTTCCTCTCGCCCGGTTATGGGTCACGGTACCGTAAATGTCCTCCGAATGCTCCTTATGGTCCACGATCACGACAGGCACTTTCCCGTCAAGCATCGTTTTCAATGGTTCCTCTCCCGCAACCGTCCATCGGTGGTACCCGTCTATGATGGTCATGTCAGGCCTCACCACGATAGGCAGCGTCCATCCGTTTGACAGGATCGACTGGGTAAGCAGCTTCAGGTTCTCTTTCGATACCCGGTTGGGGTTGTATGAGTTGGGAATCAGTTTATCCCGTTCCACCCACTGGAGTGTGGCCAGCGGTGCGAATAGCTTTTCATTCATAAAGCGCCGCCTCCTTCTCCTTGGCAGTT
>JAFTFD010000071.1 GCA_017449745.1 Lachnospiraceae bacterium | reverse complement strand
GGAAGTCCTGCCCGGTGAATGCAAGCGCCTGTTAAATGATATAAAGAACTGCGTCCTTAAAGGATGCCCGGTCATGGTTAAGCGTGACCTGCGGCAGCCCTCTGGGGACGCAGTTTTTATATTTGTGAGAGCGGTCACGGATGCTTGAGAGCCTGCAGTTCCCATAACTGTATAAAATATGGTAAAATAAATGGATTATGCGAATACTATTGGAACATAGTCGATAACGTTTTCAATGATTTGTAGATATTAGGTCAGAATACCCGGAGCTGGATATGAACCTGAATGCCAAGAACAGACCTGTAAGAGTACTGCTGTGTTCAGTCCTTATAACTTTTCTGATGATCATACTGCCTGGTGCAGATGTTTGTGCTTCAACGTTACGCCATACCACAACGGTATTGCAGAATCCTGTCAAACAGGAAGAGGGATTTGAAGCTATCTTATATGACAATACGAACGGTCTCCCGACATCAGAGGCAAACGCGATCGTCCAGACGAAAGAGGGATTTATCTGGATCGGCAGCTATAGCGGGCTGATCCGGTATGATGGGAAGACCTTTGAGCGGATCGATCCTGAAGAGGGTGCCGCCAGTGCCGGCAGCCTGTATGTGGACAGCAGGGACAGGCTCTGGGTAGGAACGACTGACAGCGGTGCCGTGCTGATGGAAGAGGGCAATGTCGTAAGGTGGAATACCTCAGGCGGGCTTAAATCACACCATATCACGGATATTGCAGAGGACTCCGAGGGAACGATCTATCTGGCGACAACGCAGGGCGTTGCAGCCATAGATGCTGACCTGAACCTGCAGACTCTGGATGACGAGAAGATCGCAGACGGATACATAGAAGACCTCAGTACAGGTGAGGACGGGCTGATCTATGGAGCGACATCCGGTGGGGATATTTTTACCCTCAAGAACGGAAGGATCGTGCGGTTCTTAAGCCAGAAGGAAAATCCGGTCAAGGGTATCTCCTGTGTTTTCCCGGATCCGATCGTGCCGGGCTATCTTTATCTGGGAACAGAAAATACGGAACTCTATTATGGGAGCCTGGGAACCGGATTCAGGGAACTTGAGGTGAAAGGACTGGAGCAGATCTCCTATATCCAGGCAATGGAGTATATCCAGGGAAATATCTGGATCTGCGGCGGAAACGGCGTAGGGATCCTGGACAGCCAGGGCTTTCATCTGCTGGAGAACGTCCCGATCAATAACTCGGTCGAGCATATCATGGAGGACTACGAGGGAAACCTGTGGCTTACATCGAACCGGCAGGGCGTAATGAAGATCGTGGCAAACCAGTTCACAGATCTTTATGAGGAGTTTGGCCTGCCGGAAGAAGTTGTCAATACGACCTGCATTTATAATGATCTTCTGTTTTTCGGGACAGACGCAGGATTACGGGTGCTGGACAAGGACGGGCAGCCGCAGGCAGTTCCGCTTAAATCAGCTGTGACAGCTTCCGGGACCGATCTTGAAGCGGACGATCTGATCGAACTGATAGGCGGGGGAAGAGTGCGCTCTATCATAAAGGACTCCCGCGGAAGACTCTGGATCTCTACTTGGCGCAAATGCGGACTGCTGCTGTACGATGACGGGGATGTGGTGGCTTTCACGGAAAAAGACGGTCTCTACTCCGACAGGATCAGAGCGGTCAGTGAATGCAGGGATGGTTCCATGCTGGTCGCCCTGACAGGCGGCGTGCAGGTGATTCAGGATAACCGCATAGTGCAGAGTTATGGGAAGGAGGAAGGAATTACCAATTCGGAGAGCCTCACTGTCTGTGAAGGACCTGACGGGACGATCCTGCTGGGTACCAATGGCGGAGGGATCTTTGTCTTCGACGAGGAGGGAGGCAGACGGATCGGTCTGGAAGAAGGACTCACCTCCGAGACCATTATGCGCATCAAAAAGGATACGGTACATGACGTTTACTGGGTCATTACCAGCAATTCCATCGCCTATCTCTCCTCCGAACTTGAGGTGACGACGATCAGGGATTTTCCTTACACCAATAACTTTGACCTGTATGAGACTTCCAAGGGGGATCTCTGGATCCTCAGCAGCAACGGCATTTATGTACTGCCTTCGGAAGATATGATCAGAAACGGTGAGATAACGCCCGTCTATTACGGAAGGGCAAACGGGCTGCCCTGTATCGCGACCGCCAACTCCTACAGCTATCTGGACGAAAACGGGAACCTTTATATTGCGGGCGGCAGCTGCGTTGCGAAGGTTAATATTGAGACACCGTCCAACACGGTCAGTGACCTGAAAGTCGCCGTACCGTTTATCGATGCGGACGGAGAGAGGATCTATCCGGACGAAGAGGGAGGCTTTACGATCCCTTCCGGTGTGACAAAGGTGACGATACACGGGTGTGTCTTTAATTATTCCCTGGTAAATCCCCTTGTGACCTGTCAGCTGGTCGGATACGACAAGGAGCCTGTGACGGTCAGCCGTGACAGTCTCGCGCCTATGGAATATACAAAGCTTCCGGGAGGAAACTACAGCTTCGTCATGCATCTGCATGATTCCGTGAGCAGTGCGAGCAAGACGCTGACAGTTCCCATCGTGAAGAGAAAAGCGATCTATGAGCAGATCTGGTTCTATTTCCTCTCCATCCTGTTCCTGATCTTCTGTATTGCGGCGGGCGTAAGCCTCTACGTGAATGAAAAGATCCGCGCGCTGGAGAAGAAACACCAGGAAGAGGCGGAGCGGCAGAGGATCCATACGGAGCTCAATATGGCCGCGCAGATCCAGGCCTCGATGATGCCTCATACATTCCCGCCGTTCCCGGACAGGAATGAATTCGATATTTATGCCACGATGGAACCGGCAAAGGAGGTGGGAGGAGATTTCTATGACTTCTTCCTGATCGATGAGGATCACCTGTGCCTTGTCATCGCGGACGTCTCCGGCAAGGGTATTCCGGCGGCACTGTTCATGATGATTTCCAAAGTGATCCTGCAGAGCTGCGCTATGCTGGGCGTCAGGACTGCCGAGATTCTCGACAGGACGAACGAGGCGCTCTGCTCGAGCAATGAGGAGCAGATGTTCGTTACGGTCTGGCTGGGGATACTCGAGATCTCGACCGGAAAGCTGACGGCGGCCAACGCCGGACATGAATATCCGGTACTGGCTGGCAGGGACGGCAGGTTTGAAGTAGTCAAGGACAAGCATGGTTTTGTCATCGGGGGAATGGACGGGATCCACTACAAGGAATATGAAATGCAGCTGGAACCGGGCTCAAAGCTTTTTGTCTATACGGACGGCCTTCCCGAGGCGACAGACGCTGAAAACAACATGTTCGGGATGGATCGGATGCTCGAGGCTTTAAACAGGGATCACGCTGCTGCTCCGAAACAGATCCTCAGGACGGTACGCCACGCGGTCCGGGATTTTGTTCAGGGTGCGGAGCAGTTTGACGATCTTACGATGATGTGCTTTGAGTACAAGGGCCGTCATAGTGCAACGGAAGAGGGAACAGACAGAAACTGACCGCTGTCAGGGCGGCCAGGCAGTATTAAAAAGGAAGTTCATTGCCGTATGGAAAGAATATCGGATGATCTTGAGATCTATGACCTGGAAGATCTGCTGGCGGAATCAGAGGAATATGAGCCCTCTGCCAACAGGAGAGGGCAGACCGGCAGGGGCAGGAATTCAGATGTGGGAACAGCTCCCGCGAAAGCTCCCGTAACCGGGAACAGGAAGGCTCAAAATGCAAAAAGAACTGGCGGGAAAGCGAAAAAAACAGGAGGCGTTCCCATCTGGGTCCACCTGCTGATCCTGCTGGTGATCGCAGCGGCCGTTGTAACAGCAGTGATCCGGCTGAAGATCTGGAATAAGGGCGTTCGCAACGAAGTGGATCCTTCCCTGCAGAGCAAATTCAGCATTGAAGTCAACGACAGCATGGTGCTGCTGCCGGCTTCCAGGCTGGAGGGACGGGAGGATGACGGCGTCACGACGGTCCTGTGCCTCGGCGGAAATCCTTTTTCCGATGATCTTACGGAAACAGGACTGGCTGCCCAGATCGAGCAGCTGGGAGAAAAAGCGCTCGGCAGGGAGGTCGAGGTGCTCAACGCATCCTTCCCGGAGTCCCAGGTGACCTGCCTGAATCCGAAATATGAGACGGAGTCCATAGAGGACCTTGAGGATATTTTCAATCTGTTTTACGTCGCCTATGCGCTATCCCTGGATAATTATGAATCACTGAAGACCGTGGCAGGGCTTCATCCGGATGATCCGCGCTATACGAATTCTATCGAGACCCTGGAGAACGTAGACCTCGACAAGGTCGATATCATCACGATCATGTATGACTCCACGGATTACGAAAACGGGATGCCGATCGTTAACATGCAATACGAGGACGAGCTGACCACATACACCGGGGCCATGCGCAATGCATATAAGCTGATACGGGACGCATATCCGCATATCCGCATCGTTTTTCTCTCGCCGACCTATATGCAGCACAAGGCGGAGGACGGCTCTTACACGGACGGGCGGACGACGGATCTGGGAAACGGAACGCTGATCCAGTACTGGCAGTGGGCGTTTGATACATGTGCGGAGATGTCCGTCTCTTTTCTGGATAACTATTACGGTTCCGTTAATGACAGCAATTATAAAGAATATCTGACGGATAACATGCACCTGAATGCAGACGGCAGGACCAAGATCGCAGATCATTTTGTGTACAAGGTACTCCTGGAGGAATACGCGGAATACGACGCCAATTCGCTGGCTGTGGCCGAATGAACCGGACAGCTTATAAGAAAGGAGCAGAACGGATGAAAGTCAGGGATATTTTAAACGAACGGGAAGTGACGATCTCTTTTGAGGTTTTTCCGCCTAAAACAGACGATAAGTATGCGGCGGTGGAGGAAGCTGCGGCGAAAATTGCCGCCCTTCGTCCGTCTTTCATGAGCGTCACCTATGGAGCAGGCGGCGGCACCAGCAAGAATACGGCGGGCATTGCGGCGGACCTGCAGAATAAATACGGAACGCCCGTGCTGGCCCATCTGACGTGCGTCTCCTCCACAAAAGAGCATGTCCGCGAGATGATCCGCGTCTATAAAGAGAAAGGGATCGAGAATATCATGGCTCTTCGGGGAGATATCCCCAAAGAGGGCAGGTCGATCTTTGATTATGATCACGCCTCCCAGCTGATCTATGATATCAAATCCCAGGATCCTGAGATCTGCATCGGCGGCGCCTGCTACCCTGAGGGCCATGTGGAATGTGAGCGCCCTTCTGAAGATATTCAGCATCTGAAAGAAAAAGTGGAAGCGGGATGTGATTTCCTGACCACGCAGATGTTCTTCGACAACAATACTCTCTACAATTTCCTCTACAGGATCCGGGAGAAGGGAATCGATATTCCCGTCCTGCCCGGGATCATGCCGATCACCAATGCAAAACAGGTTTCCAGGAGCGTGGCGCTCTCGGGTGCGACGATCCCGCAGCGCTTCCGGATGATGGTAGACCGCTTTGGTGATAACCCCGAGCAGATGAAGCAGGCCGGCGTGATTTATGCGACGGAACAGATCATAGACCTGATCTCAAACGGCGTGACGCATATTCACGTCTATTCCATGAATAAGCCCGAGATCGCGGCGGGGATCATGCAGAGCCTGTCGCATATTATGGATTAAAGCGCGCCAAAGAAGGCCGGCATTATGCCTTCGCTGACGCTTCGGCATGGAGAATACTATGAATCGATTTCTGGAAAAACTGGGATCAGAATGGCTGTTCTGTGACGGCGGCACTGGAACGATCCTTCAGTCCAAAGGACTGGCAGGCGGAGAACTTCCTGAGAGATGGAATCTGGACAGACCGGAGGATATTCTGGATCTTTACTGCGGATATCTGAATGCCGGCTGCAATATTTTCAACACGAATACATTCGGCGCAAACCGGTTAAAATACCCGGAAGACCTGGAGGAGATCGTGACGGCGGGTGTAAGACTCGCCCAAAAAGCGAGGACGCTCAGCGGCAGGGGGGACGCTTTTATCGCTCTGGATATCGGACCGACGGGAAAACTGCTGGAGCCTCTGGGTGACCTTCCGTTTGAGAAAGCGGTCGATATTTTCGGAGAGGTCGTCAGGATCGGGGCGGCAGCAGGCGCAGACCTGGTCCTCATCGAGACGATGAATGATACCTATGAGGCAAAGGCGGCACTCCTTGCTGCCAAGGAAAACTGCGACCTCCCCGTTGCTGTGACGACCGTGTATGATGAGTCCGGAAAGCTCCTGACCGGCGCGGGTGTCGAGGCGGTCGTTGCCATGCTCGAGGGTCTTCATGCGGACGCTGTAGGGATCAACTGTTCCCTTGGCCCCAGGCAGATGCTGCCGATCGTAAAACGGCTCGTGGAAACGGCTTCGGTTCCTGTTATCGTCAATCCAAACGCCGGACTTCCCAGGACAGAAAACGGAAAGACGGTTTATGACGTCGGTCCGGAAGAGTTCGCCTCCTGTATGGCAGAGATCGCTGATCTTGGCGTGCAGGTCGTCGGCGGATGCTGCGGGACAACGCCGGAATATATCCGCAGGACGATCGAACTGGTCAGGAATAAGCCTTTCCGCAGGAATACGCCAAAAGACCGCACCTTTGTGACTTCGTACGCACAGGCGGTGGAGATCGGCCCGGTTCCCGTGATCATCGGGGAGAGAATCAATCCCACCGGGAAAAAGAAGTTCAAGGAAGCGCTCAGAAGTCATGACATTCCCTATATCCTGCAGGAGGGGATCCGGCAGGAGGACCAGGGGGCGCATATCCTGGATGTCAATGTAGGCCTGCCGGAGATCGACGAAGTGGAGATGATGCAGACCGTGGTGACACGCCTTCAGGAGGTCACGGCGCTCCCTCTGCAGATCGATACGACAGATCCTGCAGCCTTGGAGAGGGCTCTTCGCCTGTATAACGGCAAGGCGATGGTCAATTCCGTCAATGGCAAGCAGGAGAGCATGGACACGGTATTTCCTCTTGTCGCGAAATACGGCGGAGTTGTCGTCGCCCTGACACTGGATGAGAGCGGGATCCCCGCGGACGCGCAGGGCAGATTCGCCATTGCGGAGAAAATATATAAGGAAGCTGCAAAATACGGGATCCGTCCCGCGGACATCGTGGTGGATGCCCTCGCGATGACGATCTCTTCCGATACCTCTTCAGCGCTTGCGACTCTTAGAACATTAAGAAGAGTCCATGAAGAGCTGGGAGGAAATACGATCCTGGGAGTCTCCAATATTTCCTTTGGACTTCCCCAGAGAGAGATCATTAATTCCCATTTTCTTTCCATGGCGATCGCGGAGGGACTCTCCTGCGCCATTATGAATCCGGGAAATGAGTCCATGATGCGCGCCTACAGGGCAAGCCTTGCGCTGTTGGACTGCGATCCGCAGTGCATGCAGTATATTGAAGCCTATAAAGATGTGAAGCTTGTTTACACGGAAGCCTCGGGAAGTCCGGCGCAGAACGCAGGCCCCGGGAGCGGAGCCGGAAAGACTCCCGGTGCAGCAGGCGGAATGGGAAGAACAGCTCCTGCCGGAGGGGCGGCACCGGCTTCCCTTGGCGAATGTGTCGAGCGCGGTATGAAAGAAGCCGCAGCGGAAGCGATGCGGGAAGGGCTGAAGAGCCGGGATGGTCTTTCCATGATCAATGAAGAGCTGATCCCCGCCCTCGACCGTGTCGGAAAAGGGTTTGAGAGCGGCACGATGTTCCTGCCGCAGCTCCTTATGAGCGCAGAGGCGGCAAAGGCCGCATTTGCCGTGGTAAAGGAATCCATGAAAGGGAAGCCCCAGAAGATCAAAGGCAGGATCATACTGGCCACCGTCAAGGGGGATATCCACGATATCGGAAAAAATATCGTCAAGGTCATGCTGGAAAACTATGGCTATGAGGTGATCGACCTCGGCAAGGACGTCCCGGCGGAGACGATCGTGGAAACCGCTGTCAGGGAGAACATCCGCCTTGTCGGTCTCTCCGCCCTGATGACGACTACGGTCGTGAATATGGAGGAGACGATCAGACTCCTTCGCGAGAGGAAACCGGACTGCAAGGTGGCCGTCGGCGGCGCCGTCATGACGCAGGAATATGCGGATGCGATCGGCGCGGATTTCTACGGACCGGATGCCATGGCAACTGTCCGCTATGCCGATACGGTTTTTCTGGTTGACATGAAATAGCGAAGGACGGCTCTATGGAATAAAGGCCATGGAGCCTGTGCACAATGTGCTGTGACTGAAGGAGAAGCATTGAAGAATCAGAAGACTTCTGCAAGGGACATGACCAGCGGCTCGATCGTGAAACAGGTGATCCTGTTTTCGCTGCCGCTGATGCTGGGCAATATATTCCAGATGCTTTACAACACGGTCGACTCGATCGTGGTGGGCAATTTTGTCGGAAAAGAGGCGTTGGCAGCCGTGGGTTCCACCTCCATGATCACCAATATGATCGTCTTCTTTTTCAACGGATTTTCCGTCGGAGCCGGGGTGGTCATCGCCAGGGATTTCGGAGCCAGGGACTTAAAAAGGCTGCACCGCTCCGTAGAGACGACCATGGCGGTCACGTTTATTTTCTGCGTCATCTTTACGATCATCGGCATCCTGGGAGTAAAACCCATGCTGCGGTTTATGGATACCCCGGAGGATGTCTTTGCGGACGCGACCGTCTATCTGGTGATCTATATAGCAGGTATTTCGGGACTTCTCATCTACAACATGGGGAGCGGGATCCTAAGGGCTGTCGGGGATACGACGAGGCCTCTCCTGTTCCTGATCCTGACCAGTGTACTGAATATCATTCTTGACCTGCTGTTCGTGGTCGTGTTCCATGCAGGGATCGCGGGCGTTGCCTGGGCGACGATCCTCTCGCAGTTTATTTCAGCGGCACTGATCCTGCGGCTGCTGACCCGGACGCAGGATATCTACAAAATGGTTTGGAAAGACCTTGCTGTGGACAAGGATATTCTCGGCCAGATCGTGCAGGTAGGCCTTCCCGCGGGCATACAGTCCGTGATCACGGCATTCTCCAATGTGTTCGTGCAGTCTTATATCAATTATTTCGGGTCCGGGGTCATGGCCGGATGGAGCTGTTACAACAAGCTGGATCAGTTCATCATGCTGCCGATGCAGAGTATGGCCATGGCGGCTACGACATTTGTCAGCCAGAACATAGGCGCAGGGAACAGAAAGCGCGCCGATCAGGGAACGGCGACGACGGTCCTTATGTCTGTCGGCATCACAGCGGTGATTGCACTTGGCCTGTTTCTGTATGCCCCTGCTGCGATCGGACTGTTTTCAAGAGATGCCTCGGTTGTGGATTACGGAACCATGTTTATCAGGACAAATGTGTTCTTCCTTCTGGCTAACTGCGTGAATCACGTCCTCGCCAGCGCCTTAAGAGGCAGGGGAGACGCAAAAGCGCCGATGGTGATCATGCTCCTGTCGTTTGTGGCGATCAGGCAGGTCTATCTGTTCGTTATCACGAGATATTTTATCAATACCCCGAAGGCGGTCGGCTTCGGATACCCCGTCGGCTGGGTGACATGCTGCATCATTGAGGTGAGCTATTATTTTTACAGAATGCACATGCAGGGCAAGGACCGCATATGACTGAACTGAGACTGACAGAAATACCGGTCCGCGAAGTGTACCGGTATCTTGGATATCGCGGCATCACCCCGTCGGAGGAGATCACGGGAAGGATCCGTGCCTGTACAGGGCAGCTGCTGGGGGCGGTTTCGCCCAGACAGGTACACGCTTATTACGACCTGGAGGTCGGAGAAAAGAATATGCGCGCTGCCGGTATGGAGATCGAGAGCAAGGGACTGCTCCGTAATCTGAAGGGGTGCGAGAGAGTATGCCTTCTTGCTGTGACGATCGGTGTGGAGGCGGACAGGCTCGTTGCCCGCGCACAGCTGCACGACATGCTGGAAGCTGCCATATTTCAGGCGGCCGGCGCGGCAGCCGTGGAGGCGTGGTGTGACCTTGTCAACAGCGCGATCAGGGAGGAGGCAGCGCAGCAGGGATACTACTGCCGTCCGCGTTTTTCTCCCGGCTACGGCGATTTTCCGCTGGAATACCAGAAGAATTTTTCAGATCTTCTGCGGATGCCTGTGTCGATCGGCGTGAGTCTTACGGATTCATTGCTGATGATACCATCCAAATCCGTCACTGCGCTGATAGGATTGAGCAGAACGGAGCAGCCCTGCATCCTGCAGGGATGTGAAGAATGCAGCGCATCCGCAGAATGCGCATATAGACGCTGATATAGTAATCGGAGGTTAAATTTGGAGAATAAGATCCGGGAAGGACAATTGCAGAAGACCGGTAATATGAGTGAGACCGGCTTTTTCGATGTGACCGGTGTGATCGAGGAGCTAAAGCTGTCTGAGACGCCTGTGCCGGATTCCGGACTCGAAGAGGGAAGTTTCGAAGGCTTTTTTGACGATACCGGATTCCTTGACGATGAAGAGGTGCAGGCAGCAGTCGTTGCCCTGAAGGAGGAACAGGTTCCCGGGCAGGTATCCGAAAAAGTGTCCGCAGCTGCGGAATCAGCTGTACCTGAGTCATTGGAGCAGCTGCAGACTGTGGAGTTTCTCGACGATGAAGATTTTCTGGATGAGCCGGATTATCTGGACGAACCGGACTATCTGGATGACGCGCTGACAGCGGAGATCGAATCGAGTGTCATTCAGGCGGCCGCGGCTGCCTTAAAGGAGAAGGCGGACGATCAGAAGGAAACGGCACAGAATGAGCAGGCTCAAAATGAGCTGGCGCAGGATCCTTCCGAGGAAGAGCAGGAGGAACCGGCGCAGGAGGCATATGAAACAGAAAGTGCTGAGAAGCCTGCCGGTGAAGAAAGCTTTGAAGCTGAGAAAGCATCAGAAGATGATGAAGAACCGGATCACTCAGGGGGAAAGATCCTGAATTTTGTGATAGGAGGCCTGGGAGTTGCGATCGCACTGGTCCTCTTTGTGATCGGATATCGCTATAACGGGATCCGCGAGGTGAAGGCAAAAGAGGCGGAGTTTGCCTCTGTGGGGGCTCAGCTGAATTCCCGGGAGCGGATCGGCGGAGAAGATACGACGAGACTCATCGCCGCCGCCAGAATTGCCCGGGAAGAGGAAGAAAAGCGACTGGCGGAGGAGCAGAGGGCAAGAGAAGAACTGGAAGAAAAGAAAGAGGCGCTTCTGGCTCAGGCGGGAACAGTTCCTGTAGACCTCGCGCTCTCTTCTCTGCAGAGCGATCTGAAGATCAAGATCCGGGATACCTCCAGTATGACGCTGATCGCCGGCGTTCCGTTTCATGTGGCGGTCACGCTGCCGGACGGCTCGACAGCCGAATATGAAGACGATGACAGGGACGGCATTATTTACAGAAGCTCTGTCAAAGCCGGCAAATACACGGTGAAGATCCTGCCCCTGGTAGATATGGCGCGGCTCAGCACAGACGATGTGACAGAGGATGAACAATACCAGCTGTATTCCAGATATAAGATTCCCGAAAATGCCCAGACAGTAGAGGTAAAGGATCAGATCGAATACAAAAAGATCGACGTAGCAGACGAGATCAAGAATGAATCCCAGATCAACGTGGCGGCGGAGGACACGGCTCACAATGATACCGTTGTCGAGAGCGTGATCGAGGATACTGTCGAATGGACGGAATCCACACAGGTAGAGGTCGAGGTTCCGCAGGCCAGTGATGATCCGACGGCTGACCAGTATGAAGAGGTACAGAAGTCGGAGATCCCTGATCCTTACATTATCGCCTATTCCGGCCTGCGCAGCCGATCCTTTCGCCTTCTGGAGGAAGTGACGGCAGAGGCAGCACCGGCAGAGGGAACAGCAGAAGCGGACACAACAGCCGCAGCACCGGAAGCAGATACAGCAGCTGAGGCGGCGGCCGCGGAACAGACCGGTGCACCTGCAGATGCGGCAGCCGGTACCGACAGCAATGCGGAACAGATACAGGAGCCGGTGGTCGAGGAGGCAAAGGCGACCAGTGTCATTCTGGATAAGACGAGCCTAAGTGCGGTAAAAGGAGATCCGGATATTACGCTTAAGGCCACCGTTACATGGTCCGACGGAACTGTCAATGAAGACGCCCAGTGGACATCTTCCGATATGAGGATCGCGACAGTCAGCAGCAGCGGCGTGGTCCATATCGTGGGTACAGGATCCTGTTCGATCACGGCAGCCCGGGGAGTTCACAGCGAATCCTGCGTCATTACAGTGACAGATCCTGCGCAGGCGCAGACAGCGGAAGGCGAAAGCGGGCAGGAGCAGACGAGCGCTCCGGAGACAGAGAAAAAGACGATCGTTGTTAATGTCTCGCCGATCAGCATCACACTATCGCCCGGGAAAACACAAAGACTTGGCGTTCTGGTGGAAAATGCCGAGAATCCCTCGGTCACGTTCAGTTCGAGTCATACGGATGTCGCGGATGTGGCAGCGGATGGCACGATCACGGCAAAGGCGGAAGGGGATGCTATCGTCACAGTGACTTCCGCGGAAGATTCTTCCTGCAGGGCGGAGGTGACCGTAAAGGTCATCACAGCAGTGGATGAAGATGCCATGCTCAAGGATGCCAACGGCAATCAGCTCTATGTATGGGATGGCGGCGTCTACAGGGAAGCGTTTGTCAGGGATTATAAGAATTTTGAGACATTCTACCGCAAAAAGGGCGGCGTCAAATCCTACGCATACACCGGCTGGCAGACGATCGGCGGACTGACCTACTATTACGATAAAAACGGAAATCCCGTCACCGGAACGCAGACGATCCAGGGCGTGACTTACAATTTCGGAACGGATGGAGTCCTGCAGACCAATACGCAGCTGGGGATAGACGTCTCGGGCTGGAATGGTACGATCAACTGGCAGAAGGTAAAGGCAGCAGGCGTCTCCTATGCGGTCATACGCTGCGGGTACAGAGGGTCAGCGACAGGCGTTCTGGTCAGAGACTCTATGTTCTCTGCCAATATGAGCGGGGCATCGGCCGCCGGGATCAGGACGGGAGTCTATTTCTACTCCCAGGCGATCACGGAGGCGGAAGCTGTCGAAGAGGCCTCTATGGTACTGGATCTGGTGAAAGGATATTCGTTGAGCCTGCCGGTCTTCCTCGATGTGGAGTACAGCGGAGGCAGGGGAGACACGATCAGCGCGACGCAGCGCACAAAGGTGATCAAGGCATTCTGCCAGACGATCGCCTCCTCGGGATATGCTGCTGGCGTTTATGCCAACACCAACTGGTTCAACGAGAAGATCAACACGGCGGAGATCGCAAACTATCATATCTGGCTCGCGCAGTACGCGGCGGCACCGACCTATACGAAGACCCGGTACGACCTGTGGCAGTATACAGACAGGGGCAGGATCTCCGGAATCAGCGGGAATGTAGATATGAACCAGATGTACAGAGCATACTGATCCTGCGGGAGAGAACTGTTACTGCAAGGGTTGGATTAATATGGTATACTGTATCTGTATGTTTATGCCCTGCGGCAGCTGCGAGAAGGCTGCGCAGCATAAACAGGGGCAGAGAATATGTTTCGGATGAGGAAACAGCTGCCCTTGTTTCCGTGCAGGGGCCTCAGTTTTAAACAGGAAAGGATCAATACATGAAGACATTTCTGGTGACCGGCGGAGCCGGATTTATCGGTTCCAACTTTATTCATTATATGTTCGGCAAATACGGAGAGGATATTCGGATCATCAATGTGGACAAGCTGACATATGCGGGGAATCTCGAGAACCTCAAGGATGTGGAGGAGCTCCCCAACTATACTTTCGTGAAGGCGGATATCTGCGATAAGGAGGCGATCCGGAAGATCTTTGCCGAGAATGATATCGACAGAGTGATCCATTTCGCGGCGGAGAGCCATGTGGACAGATCCATCGTAGAGCCGGAGCTGTTCGTCAAGACCAATGTCCTCGGAACTGCCAACATGATCAACTGCGCCAAGGAGGCGTGGGAGAACCCGGACGGCACATTCAAGGAGGGCAAGAGGTTCCTGCATGTTTCTACCGATGAGGTGTACGGATCCCTTCCGGAGGACGGCGGCTATTTCTATGAGACGACACCCTATGCCCCTCACAGCCCTTATTCCGCTTCCAAGGCGAGCTCGGATATGCTGGTCAAGGCCTATATGGATACCTATCATTTCCCGGCCAACATCACGAACTGCTCGAACAACTACGGCCCTTACCAGTTCCCGGAGAAGCTGATCCCGCTCATGATCAACAATGCGCTGGCAGGCAAAAAGCTGCCCGTCTACGGGGACGGCAAGAATGTCCGCGACTGGCTCTATGTCGAGGATCACTGCAAGGCGATCGACATGGTCCAGGAGAAGGGCAAGCTCTTTGAGACCTACAACGTCGGCGGCCACAATGAAAAACAGAATATCGAGATCGTCAGGACCATCATCGATGTCCTCAGGGAGGAGCTCTCCGATGATGATCCCAGGAAAGAGCATGTGACCTATGATCTGATCACTTATGTCGAGGACCGCAAGGGACACGACAGAAGATACGCGATCGCGCCGGATAAGATCCGCGCTGATCTGGGATGGGAGCCGGATACGATGTTCCGCGAGGGCATCCGCAAGACGATCGACTGGTATTTCCGCCACATGGACTGGATGGAGCACATTACCAGCGGCAGCTATGAGAAATATTATGAGGATATGTATTCTGCAAAGCTCAGCTGAGGCGTAAGCAGAGTGGGACATGGGGACAATGTCCCCGTGTCCCACCCATGTCTCACAAGAAAAGGAGAAATATGAAAGGTATTATCCTGGCCGGAGGTTCCGGCACCAGACTGTATCCGCTGACCAAGGCGATCTCCAAGCAGATCATGCCTGTCTACGACAAGCCGATGATCTATTATCCTCTTTCCACTCTGATGCTGGCGGGAATCCGGGATATCCTGATCATCTCGACACCCAGGGACCTGCCGGTCTTCGAAGAGCTCTTCGGGACAGGAGAGCAGCTGGGCCTGCACTTTGAATACAGGGTACAGGAGCAGCCCAGAGGCCTTGCGGACGCATTTATTATCGGAGCGGACTTTATCGGCGACGACGCTGCGGCGCTCGTGCTCGGCGATAATATTTTCTACGGACAGAGCTTCTCAAGGGTGCTGCGCGCAACTTACGAGAGGATCCATGAATGCGGCGGCGCTACGATCTTTGGCTATTACGTCAGAGATCCGAGAGCTTACGGCGTCGTGGAATTCGATGAGAACGGAAAGGCGATCTCGATCGAAGAGAAACCGGAGAACCCCAAGAGCAACTATGCGGTTCCGGGCCTGTATTTCTATGACAACGATGTAGTAGAGATCGCAGCCAATGTCAAACCCTCCGCAAGAGGAGAGATCGAGATCACCAGCATCAACAACGCTTACCTGGAAATGGGCAAGCTCCATGTAGAGACACTGGGACGCGGTTTCGCCTGGCTGGATACAGGAACTCATGACGATCTGCTCGACGCTGCGGATTTTGTCGCATCCTTCCAGAAAAGACAGGGACTCTATATCTCCTGCATTGAAGAGATCGCTTACCGCAGAGGCTTTATAGACAGAGAGCAGCTGATCGCGCTCGCACAGCCGCTGCTCAAGACAAATTACGGAAAATACCTGATCGATATCGCAGAGGGGCTCTGATCCGGCGCGGTAACAGGATCGGGCTGCATTGACTGAAGAAACAAATTAATAAGGAAAAGGATATTACATGGGACAGATCACAGTAGAACACGATTGCGGCGGGATCCGCGGTCTTAAAGTCGTAATGCCGGCAGTGCATGGCGATGACAGAGGATACTTTATGGAGACCTATCAGGCCAGGGATTTCGCCGAGGCAGGGATCGACTGTACCTTCGTACAGGACAATCAGTCATCTTCCAGAAGAGGAGTTTTAAGGGGACTTCATTTTCAGATCAATTATCCGCAGGCAAAACTCGTCAGAGTCGTAAAAGGCGAGGTATTTGACGTTGCCGTCGATCTGCGTCCGGGCTCCGAGACTTTTGGAAAATGGTTCGGGATCGTGCTCACCGCCGAGAATAAAAAGCAGTTCTTTATTCCCGAGAATTTCGCACACGGATTTCTTGTTCTCTCCGACGAGGCAGAGTTCTGCTACAAAGTGACGGATTTCTGGCATCCCAACGATGAGGCTGGTCTTAAATGGGATGATCCGGAGATCGGGATCGAGTGGCCTCTTCAGGAAGGTGTAGAGCTCACCCTGTCCGATAAGGACCAGAAATGGGAAGGCATCACGGCCTACAGAAAAGAACGCTGCAATGGATAAAAAGAAAACGATTACTTTAACACTGGTATGGTGTGTGGCAGCTGCCCTGATCACGGTTCTGCTGCTGCACGATAACCCGCTGGAGGATCCGGATACTGCAAGACTTAAGAAGATCTGCGGCTGCCTTCTGGTCGGGTTTATCAGTGTGCTGGTCACAGGACTGTATGACAAGGTCAAGCTCCTCCCTTCCGAGCTGTATCAGAACAGGAGGCTGATCTGGAGACTTTCCAAAAATGATTTTCGCAAGCGTTATGCCGGTTCCTATCTGGGAGTTATCTGGGCGTTGGTCCCGCCGATCGTGACGGTTGCGATGTATTATGTTGTTTTTGACAGAATTTTCGGCTCCGGAAGACAGGCTGTCACAGAGGGGATCGAAGTGCCTTATGTCCTGTTTCTGACAGCGGGTCTGGTGCCATGGTTCTTCTTTACGGATGCGCTTTCAAGCGGTACGACTTCTCTGCTGGAATATAACTATCTGGTCAAAAAGGTCGTATTCAAGGTCAGTATGCTGCCGATGATCAAAGTCAATGCGGCGGTCTTTACGCATCTCGGATTTACAGGCGTGCTGCTGCTGATCTCCATGTTTTATGGGTACCGGCCTTCTATCTACTGGATCCAGGTACTGTATTATACGGTCTGCGAGTATATCCTGATCCTGGGACTATGTTATGCGACCAGTGCGATTGTGGTCTTTTTCCGCGACCTGCAGCAGATCATAGCGATCATCATGCAGGTAGGCATGTGGGCAACGCCGATCCTCTGGAACATATATGATCCGAAATGGGACAGGATCCGGTTCTTTATCAAGCTGAATCCCGTAGCCTACATCGTGGAAGGATACCGCAGCTCCATTTACGGAGAGCAGTGGTTCTGGCAGCATTTCTATTCCTCGACATATTTTTGGATCGCAACCGGACTGATCTTTGTCGTATCGGCCCTGATCTTTAAGAAACTCAAACCTCAGTTTGCAGATGTCATGTAACAGCTGCAAATGCAGATATATATCATATGGATAAAGAAATAGCCATTCAGGTCAACCATCTGAATAAATCCTACAAACTGTATGCCAGGAACCGGGACCGGGTGATCGACGCGCTCAGTCTCTCCCGGAAGCCTCATTATACAGAGTACAAAGCGCTCAACGATGTCAGTCTGACCGTCCACAGAGGAGAGACTGTCGGGATCATAGGCACAAACGGTTCCGGAAAATCCACGATTCTCAAGATCATAACAGGAGTGCTGACACCGACCTCCGGAGAAGTGATCGTCAACGGCAGGATCTCGGCGCTGCTGGAGCTTGGCGCCGGATTTAATATGGAGTATGACGGGATCGATAACATCTATCTCAACGGCACGATGATCGGATTCACAGACAAAGAGATCGAAGAGAGGCTGCCCAAGATCCTGGAATTTGCCGATATAGGAGAATACGTACATCAACCGGTGAAGACCTATTCCAGCGGTATGTTTATGCGGCTGGCCTTTGCCCTGGCGATCAACATAGATCCTGAGATCCTGATCGTAGATGAAGCGCTGTCCGTTGGCGACGTTTTCTTCCAGGCCAAGTGCTACCGCAAATTTGAGGAGTTTAAGAAGGCCGGCAAGACAGTATTGTTCGTATCCCACGACCTTTCCAGTATCAGCAAATACTGCGACAGAGTCGTGTGCCTGAACCAGGGGGTCAAGCTAGGAGAGGGCTCTGCCAAGGAGATGATCGATATCTACAAGCAGGTCCTGGTAGGACAGTACGATGCGGAAAAAGCAGGATCGGATACCGTTCAGCGCAAGGAAAACGAGAAGGCGCTGGAGTACGGAAACGGCAAGGCAAAGATCGTCTCCAGCGAGATCATCGACGATAAGGGACTTGTCAACTCCGCGATCATGAAAGGAGCGGAGTGCAAGATCCGGATGAGCGTTGAATTTCTGGAAGATGTACAGGCCCCGATCTTTGCCTTTACGGTAAAGAATAAATACGGTGTCGAGATCTCCGGAACCAACACCATGTTTGAGAAGGCCTTCCTTGACAGTGTAAAAAAAGGCGAGACCAAGACCGTGACGTTTACGCAGAAGGTGGATCTGCAGGGAGGAGAGTATCTTGTCTCTCTCGGCGTCACCGGATATGAGAGGGAAGATTTTGTTGTTTACCATCGCCTTTATGACGTGATGGGCCTGACCGTCGTCTCGGATAAGAATTCGGTCGGTTATTATGACATGAACTCCAGGATCACGGTCGAGTGATAGAAAAGCGGCAGGGCGCACAGTGTACTTGAGCGCACGAGAAAGACAGAGGGATTAGGATGACAGAGAAGATCGGGAATGTAACGCTGGATCTGACCCACTATTCAGGGCAGGATCTGTATTGTGACGGTCCGACAGAGGATGAGATCCTGTCGATCGTGCGCAATTATCGTCCGGATCAGTACGACGGGATCATCCGTGACAGGAAAAAATGGGAGATCCTGTATCACCTGTCCACCGCAAGGGGCAATATCGTTGACTGGATCCCTTTTACCGGAACGGAGAAGGTGCTTGAGATCGGCGCCGGTCCGGGGGCGATCACGGGGACATTGGCCGCCAAATGCGGTCATGTGGATTGCGTGGATCTTTCCCGAAAGCGCTCGGAGATCAATGCCTATCGGAACCGCAGCAGGGATAATATCACGATCTACGTCGGCAATTTCGAAGAGGTTGAGCCGTCGCTGGACAGAGATTATGACTATATTTTCCTGATCGGCGTTTTTGAGTATGCCGGCAGTTATATTTCGACGGAAGCGCCATTCCACACAGAGCTGACCAGGATCCTGCAGCATGTCCGCAGATCTCCGGAAAACGGAGCTCTGGAGGGGCGCGTCGTCATAGCGATCGAGAACCGCCTGGGACTTAAATATTTCGCCGGCTGCGCGGAAGATCACTCGGGCAAATATTTTGAAAATATCGAGAGTTACGATACACAGAAGCCCACAGCAAGGACCTTTTCGAGACCGGCGCTGGAAAAGATCTTCGGAGAGTGCGGACTTGGACAGGAGCAGTATTCTTTCTATTACCCATACCCGGATTACAAGTTCATGGATACGCTGTATTCCGACAAAAAGCTTCCGGAGTATACGCAGCTGAGCGAAAATATCCGGAATTTTGACAGAGACAGGCTTCTTCTGTTCGATGAGCGCAAGGCTTATAAGGGACTGCTGGAGGATGGCCTTTATCCGCTGTTTTCCAATTCTTATGAGATCGTGATCGGACCCTCTCTTCCCGTGATCTACTGCAAGTACTGCACGGATCGCGCCGCCCAGTACCGGATCAGTACGGTGATCGTAGAAGAGGACGGAGAGAAGAAAGTCCGCAAATATGCCGCCGCCGAAGAGGCGCTGCAGCATGTATTGAAAATGGCGGAGTCCTGCAGCCTGTTATCCGAGCGCTATCTGACGCAGGCCGATGGAAGCGGGGAACTGGGAAACGCCTTTTCTCTTGCCGATATGGAGCCGAACCTTCAGGTGGCAGCCTGCAGCGTACTGCCGGATCATAAAGGCGTCGAATTCGAATATATCAAAGGGCGCACGCTCGAGAGCCTTCTGGACGAAAAGCTGGATGCCGGAGACAGGGAAGGCTTCACAGAGCTTCTCGGGGAGTACACAAGGCGTGTCGGCGCGGGCGAAGAGGGCGCAAAGGCATCGGACGACGATATGACCTTCGCCAATATCATCGTCAGCAAGGATATGTGGACGGCCATCGACTATGAATGGGCAGTGGATGGGGCAGTACCGGTCAGGGAACTGCTGTGCCGCTCCATACTGTGCTATTTCCTGGAAGATCAGTCAAGGCGCAGGAAAGTGTATGAGCTGATCCCGGAGGAGGAGCTGCTCTCCCTGATCGGCGTCACGAAGGATGAGGCGGTGCAGCTCGCCGAAAAAGAGGCGCAGTTCCAGAAAAAGGTGACGGGAGGGATCCTCTCGCTCGGAGGACTCCGGGCACAGATGGGACCGGAGGTCATCAAGCCGGCGCTTCTGCAGACGGACGAGGAGAAAGAGATCGCTTACCGGGAACAGCTGGCAAGGGCGGAAGAAGAGGAGCGCAGGGCGCAGGAAGAAGAGAGAAACCACCGCGCGCTGGTGACGCCGCAGATCTATTACGACATGGGTGACGGTTATAAGGAAGAGGACTCTTTCTTCCTTAATGACTGGTACAAGGAAGAAGGAATGCTCACCTTCCGTCTGGACATACCCCGGGCGGTGCGCAAGTTAAGGATCGATCCCTCGCTTTGCCCCGGCGTCGTCCGGATCCGGGAAGTTCGCTGCGCAGGAAAGAATCTGACGGACATGATGGTCCGGTATGTGAAGAGCTGCGGCAGAAAGTCGGGCTGCGCGAGCTGGGTCTTTGACGGCAGCGATCCCTGGTTTGAATGGGACATGAAAAAGATCCGCAGAAAGGCCGGTATCCGAACCGATGACGGCGCACCGGCGGATTCCATCGCCTTTACGCTGCAGTTTGCGGGAATTCCTTCTACAATGGCAGACGGTTTATAAGGGACAGACATCCGGTCAGACATAAACGATACGGCGCACAGCGGACAAAGCTGCGCGCAGCACATGTGCAGCTGCTAATTGAGGTCAGATGAATGATCAAAGAGACGATAAAAAAGCATCTCACAGAAAAAAGAGATGAGGCCTACAGGAAAGAACTGGCGGCAAAGAGCAATACCTATGCACTCTGGTACAGAGAGCACAAATACGAACTGAGCAGGCGTATTGAATCCAAGGACCACACTGCGGCGGACGCATTCACCGTGGAAGCTGTCCGCTACTCGCACCTGCGCAATTATATCCTTTCCGGAAAGACGATGCCGGACATTATTATTGCGCACGATGACGACGGAGTGCTGACGGATTACGCGGAAATGCTGATCAGAGATTTCTTCGCGGATAATCCGAGGATCGGCCTGGTCTACGGAGATGAGGACAGGATCGATGAGGACGGTGAGCTGAGGGATTTCTGGTTTAAGCCGGACTGGTCTCCGGATACCTTCCTCTCTACCTTCTATTTTGGCAGTGTTTTTGCCTTCCGCTCTTCTGAACTGGCTATGATCAATCCGGGACAGAGAAGCGCGCAGGATATAGAGCCCAGATCAAGAATCGAGACAGACAGGGAGGAAGAGGAGAAGGCCGCAAAGACTGATCTTGACGTCGCCCAGAAATCCTGGATCTACGGCAAGCTCGTCATGAAGCTGGCACAGGCGGCCGGCGGCTTTACAAAACGCCACAGAGGCAGATATCCCATCGGCCATATTTCCGAGATCCTTTTCCATGCCTCGAAAAAGCCGGAGCCCTGGGATTCGGATCTGATCCGCAGCTCGCTGACAGGAAGGTATTCGGAGGAGTCCGCTTCCGGAAGACTTGTCAGTATTATTATCCCCAGCAAGGATAACCCGCAGGTCCTCAGCACCTGTATCCGCTCCATCGAGAACAATACGAAATCACCTTACGAGCTGATCGTTGTGGATAACGGCAGCAGCCCTGAAAACAGGCGCAAGGTAGAGGCTTTGCTGGAAAAGCACAACGAGACGGGAAGAGCGGAATACATCTATGAGCCGATGCCGTTCAATTTCTCCAGGATGTGCAACATCGGCGCCTCCCAGGCGAACGGAGAACTGCTCCTGTTTCTGAATGATGATATCGAGATCTTCCGCCCGATGTGGCTGGCCTATCTCTCCGAGAAGGCAAAGCTCCCTTATGTCGGAGCCGTCGGCATGAAGCTGCTGTATCCGGGATCAGAGATCATCCAGCACGCCGGCGTTGTGAACGTGCATGCCGGCCCGATCCATAAGCTGCAGTACTGCGACAACAAAGAAGTCCATTATTTTGGATTTAACAAAGGTGTCCGCAATGTGATCGCCGTGACAGGCGCCTGCCTGATGGTCCGCACGAACCTGTTCCAGGAAGTCGGCGGATTTGACGAGGAGAAATACGCAGTTGCGTTCAACGATATCGATCTGTGTCTTAAGATCTACGAAAAAGGCTACTACAATGTCGTCCGCAACAATATGTACCTGTTCCATCACGAGTCCCTCAGCCGCGGAGACGACAGGAAGGATGAAGTGAAGGCGCAGCGCCTCTCCAGAGAGCAGGAGGCACTCCTGTCCGCTCACCCCGATCTCTTCCGAAGAGATCCCTTCTATCATGATTATCTCGTACAGGATCCGGCTGTCACGCAGTTTGAGATCGCAGCCGAGGATGTGGAGCTGCGCAATCCGCACTATGTGACTCCCGTCAGAAGGAGCGCACCGCCTGAGAAGTGGACGGATCCCGTACTGCGCCTTGGCGTTGAATTCGCCAACAGCCTGGACAGGTGGCTGACAGGACCTCTGACCGGAGAATCCGGCGAGAGTACTCTGAACAAAGGGTATTACATCAAGGGGTATTCCTTTGTGATCAATGCCGATAACGCTATCTATGACCGCAGGCTTCTGCTGCGCCCGGATGGCGCTTCGGATCCCGTCTGGGAGATCGAGATCGAAAATATGCTGCGCCTGGACATCGCCGAGAATCTTACGGATCAGATCAACGATAAGCTGACCGGATTCGGAGCAGTGATCAAAGATACGGCTATGGAGAAAGGCACATATCAGATCGGAATGCTTGCGATCGATAAAACTTCTAGACAGCGGCTTGTCAACTGGTCAGATGTCAAGCTTGTAGTACGTTAGGAACTGCGATTTATGCCGAAAGAAGAAAAAGACTTTCAGGAATTATATGAACGGGAACGCGCCAAGGCTGCCTTTCTGGCAGACAGGGTCGCACAGCTGGAGGACCAGGTCGATGACCTGAATTTCAAGCTGGACAGGATCAAGAATAATAAGCTCTGGAAAGCTTCCAAGCCTCTGAGAGACGTCTATCACTTTATCCAGAGGCAGGCGGACCGCATCCGCAACCAGGGAGATGCCCGAGGTGTCGTCAAAAAGATCCAGTACAAGATCCGGGAAAAACAGGCGGAAAAGGGCTACGGTACGGCCAGCTTTCCCAAAGAGGATGAGCGGGAGAGACAGCGCCTTGAGGCAGCGGCCCTGCCGCGGCAGATCCTGTTCAGTATCCTGGTGCCGCTTTACAACACGCCCAGGGAGTACCTCAAGGACATGCTGGACTCTGTCCTGCAGCAGACCTATGGAAACTGGGAGCTCTGCCTGGCGGACGGATCGGATGATGCGCATGCCTATGTAGGGGAGGTAGTGGAGGAATACCGTGCCAGAAGCGAGGAGCTCGCGCGCCGGATCCGCTACCGGAAGCTTGAGAAAAACGGCGGTATTTCCGCCAATACCAATGCCTGCCTGGAGCTCGCTACCGGCGAGTTTATCGCGCCGTTTGACCACGATGATTATCTGCACCCTTCTGTTCTGTATGAGTATGTAAAAGCGATCAATGAACAGAATGCAGATTATCTCTATTGTGATGAGACGACCTTCAAGGAAGCGGATCTGAACCATTTTGTGACGATCCACTTCAAGCCGGATTATGCGATTGACAATCTGCGGGCTAACAATTATATCTGCCACCTGTCCTGCTTTGACAGGCATCTGCTGGAGGGAGAAGAGCTCTATCGCTCCGAATTTGACGGGAGCCAGGACCACGATATGATCCTGCGCCTGACAGATAAGGCACAGAAGATCGTCCATGTGCCGAAGCTCCTGTATTACTGGAGATCCCATGCAGGTTCCACGGCGGATAATATCGGGGCGAAGACCTATGCGATCGACGCCGCAAAAGGCGCTGTGGCGGCACATTTAAGAAGGCACGGATACAAGAACTTCAAGATCACCTCGACCCGGGCATTTGAGACGATCTTCAAGATCACCTATGAGATCCAGGGGGAGCCTCTTGTCTCCATCGTCATCGCCAATAAGGATCATGCGGAGGACTTGAAGCGCTGTCTTACTTCGATCTTTGAAAAATCGACGTATGAGAACTATGAGATCATCGTCGTGGAGAACGGCTCCACAGATCCGGAGACATTAAAATACTATAAAGAATTGCAGTCCGGCCCATACAAGGACAGGGTGCATATTGTAGAATATGCCTATGCGGAAGGGGAGAAGTTCAACTACTCCCGCGTGAACAACGCCGGCGTCGCGGCTGCAAAGGGAGAGTATGTCCTGCTCCTTAACAACGACACGGAAGTCATTGCGATCAACTGGATCGAAGAGCTGCTGATGTATGCGCAGAGAGAAGACGTCGCGTGCGTGGGCGGCAAGCTCTATTATCCGGATAAGACGATCCAGCATGCGGGAATCGTTCTGGGGCTTGGAGCACACAGGACAGCCGGCCACACCCATTACAGGCAGCGCAGGGAAAACCTGGGATATATGGGAAGACTCTGCTATACACAGGATGTCTCCGCCGTGACAGGCGCGTGCCTGATGGTGAAAAAGAGCATCTATGAAGAAGTGGGAGGCCTTGATGAGACTTTCCGCATCTCTCTGAATGATGTGGACCTTTGCCTTAAATGCAGGCAGAAGGGATATCTTAACGTGTTTACTCCTTTTGCGGAGCTGTATCACTACGAATCCGCTTCCCGGGGAGATGACCTGCAGGGAGAAAATGCGCAGCGCTACAACGAGGAATCGGCGCAGTTCCGGGCAAAATGGAAGGAAGTGCTCGATGCGGGCGACCCGTATTATAACCCGAACTTCACGCTGGACAGAAGCGATTACAGCCTGAAGGTGCAGGATTGATTGAAAGGAATATTATGCTGGCTAGAGTGGAAGAGCAGCTGCAGTACTGGCTGACGGATCCGTATTTTGATGACGAAACGAAACAGGAACTTCTGGCGGTCAGGAATGACGCAAAGGAGATCGAAGACAGATTCTATAAGGACCTGGCGTTTGGAACGGGCGGCCTGCGCGGCGTGATCGGCGCGGGAACGAACCGGATGAATATCTATACGGTCCGGAAGGCGACGCAGGGACTGGCGAACTATATTAATAAAAACGGCGACGCCTCCAGAGGTGTTGCGATCTCGTACGACTCCCGGAGAATGTCTGCGGAGTTTGCGAAGGAGACGGCGCTGTGCCTTGCCGCAAACGGGATCAAGGCGTATCTGTCGGACACTCTGCGGTCGGTTCCGCAGGAGTCCTTTGCGCTCCGGTATTTCGGATGCCAGGCGGGCGTAGAGATCACCGCCAGCCATAACCCGCCGGAGTACAATGGCTACAAAGTTTACTGGGAGGATGGCGCCCAGGTGACCCCGCCTTATGATACCGGGATCATCGCGGAGGTAAACGCGGTGACGGAGTATCAGGATGTGAAGACGATCTCCGAGGAGCTGGCCAAGGAGAAGGGCTTGCTGGTCTATTTCGGACAGAAGATCGATGACGCCTATATGGAGGCCCTTAAACAGCAGATCATTCATCCGGATGTGATCCGCGAGATGGCGGATGAGATCAGGATCGTGTATACGCCGTTTCACGGGGCAGGGCTTGTCCCGGTCACAAGGGTCCTAAAGGAACTGGGCTTTAAGCAGGTATTCGTGGTGCCTGAGCAGGAGGAGCCGGACGGCAATTTCACAACGTTGGAGTACCCGAATCCGGAGGATCCGAAGGCGTTCACGCTGGCGCTTAAGCTGGCCAGGGAAAAGGATGCTGACATAGTTCTCGCGACGGATCCGGATGCAGATCGTCTTGGCATCTACGCAAAGGATGCAGCAACAGGAGAGTATATCGGCTTTACCGGCAATATGTCCGGCATGCTGATCGGCGAGTACATTCTCCGGGAGCGCACGAAGATGGGAATCATGCCGGAAAAACCGGCACTGGTCACTACGATCGTGACGACGAATCTGGCGGCGGCGGTGGCTGCAAAATACGGACTCCACTATGTGGAGTGCCTCACAGGCTTTAAATATATCGGAGAGCAGATCCACCGATTCGAGCTGGAGAATTCCTGGAATTATGTTTTCGGCCTGGAAGAGAGCTATGGATGCCTTCCGGGTACCCATGCCAGGGATAAGGACGCTCCCGCAGCGGTCATGATGCTCTGTGAAGCGGCGGCTTTCTATAAAAAGCACGGGCTGACGCTCTGGGACCAGATGCTGAAGATCTACGAGGAATACGGTTATTACAGAGAGTCGCAGTACTCCGTTACCATGAAAGGAATGGACGGCGCCGAAAAGATCAGCGCTGTGATGGATGCGATCCGCCGGGATCCTCCGAAAAAGCTTGCAGACTGGGATGTCCTCTCCGTCAGGGATTACCTGACGGGGAAGGTGCTGCACCTTGCGGATGGAACAGAGGGGGAGACCGGACTGCCGAAATCCAACGTCCTGTATTTTGAGCTCTCCGACGATGCATGGTGCTGCGCAAGACCTTCCGGCACCGAGCCGAAGATCAAATTTTACATGGGAGTCCGCGGAAGCGGTCTCCAGGATGCAGAGAAAAAGAATGAAGCGCTTACAGCGGCGATCAGGGAGCTGGTGCAGCTGTAAAGACTACTTAATATATGTCACTGCTGAATGATGTAGAGAAAACAATCCGATATCTGAAGCGCAACGGCGTCGTCGATACCTGGTATGCCGCTGCGGAGAGGATCCGCGAAAAATTGGGGACACCGTATACATACGAGGCACCCGGCGCGGACCTTCTTGATGCCCAGAGAACAGAATGGGCAAAGAGAGGGGAGAAGGAGTATCCTCTCATCAGCTTTCTGGTCCCGGTCTACAGGCCGAACCCGGAATATCTGCGGCAGATGCTGGAATCCTGTCTTGCCCAAACCTATGGCAATTTTGAGGTGGTGCTGGCGGACGCGACGGAGGAAGATACCTGCAGGGCAGTCGTGCGGGAATTCAATGACGGAAGGATCCAATATGTCGCTCTCGGGCGCAACGGGGGGATCTCTGCCAACACGAATGCCGCAGCGGAGAACGCACACGGCAGTTATGTGGCACTGCTGGACTACGATGATCTGCTGACGCCCGACGCGGTCTGCGAGATCACGAACAGGATCCGGGAATGCGATCCCGAGATCCTCTATTCCGATGAGGACAAATGCGACGCCAAGGCAGAACAGTTTTTTGAACCGAACAGAAAACCGGATTTTAATCCGGATTATCTGCTGACCAACAATTATATCTGCCATCTTCTTGTGATGAAGAGGGAGCTGTTTCTGGCGCTGCGCCTGCGCAGCTGCTATGACGGAGCGCAGGATTATGATCTCATGCTCCGCGCCCCCTGGTCGGGGATCGTGCACATTCCCAAGGTCCTGTATCACTGGCGCACGCACACCCAGTCGACGGCCGGGAACCCCGGGAGCAAGAATTACGCTTATGAGGCGGGAAAGGCTGCTCTCGAGGAGTATTTCCGGGCGGGCAGGATCGATGCGAGCGTCCGCCATTCAAGGCACCGCGGTTTTTATACGGTGACCTATGAGCCGGATATTTTTACCGCCAGGAAGGAAGTAGGCGTCGTCGGAGGCAAGATCCTCAATGCAAAGAGAAGGATTATCGGCGGCATGATGGATGAAAAGGGAAATGTCGCCTTTCTTGGAATGCATGAGATGGAAAGCGGCCCGATGCACCGTGCCGATACGGTACAGGATGCAGCGGCTGTTGACGTGCGGTGTATGCTGATCAGGGATGAATTAAGACCTCTGTATCAGAGTGTTTTCCATGCGGACTACGATGACCATATTATGAAGGAAGAGGATAAGCTGGTCCGCAGGAGCCTGTCCTTCTGCAAACAGGCCGCCGAGATGGGTTACCTGATCGTATGGGATCCCACTATGACCAAAGTGATATGAATCAGTTGATAACAGTCGTCATCCCGAATTATAATGGGATGAAATATCTGAAAGGATGTCTGGACTCCCTGCTGCAGGGGACGGTCATCCCGAAGATCATTGTGGTGGATAACGGCTCTACAGACGGGAGCTGTGAATTGATCCGGAAGGAATACGAGCGGGATCTGGAGCCGAGAGAGGCACCGGTCACGCTTCTTGCGCTGAGGTCAAATACGGGCTTCTGCCATGCAGTCAATGCGGGTATCCACCTTACCTCGACGCCGTATGTCGTTCTGCTGAACAATGACATTACGGTGGACTCTCATTGCATCGAGAACCTGCACCGGGCCATCGTCAGCCATCCGCGCGCGTTTTCGGTCCAGGCTAAAATGCTGTCGATGCAGGATCCGGATGTCATCGATGATGCTGGAGATTTGTACTGCGCACTCGGATGGGGATTTGCCGTCGGAAAAGGGAAAAAAGCGGAGCGGTATTCGCGGGAGAGAGAGATCTTTTCCGCCTGTGCAGGCGCCGCCATATACCGAATGTCGGCGTTTGAGGAGATCGGGCTCTTCGACGAAAGGCATTTCTGCTACCTCGAGGATGTGGATATCGGTTACCGGGCGCAGATCTACGGATACAGAAATTATTTTGAACCGGAAGCACTCGTGTATCATGCAGGAAGTGCGACTACCGGCTCCAGATATAACCCGTTCAAGGAAGAGATGACGCCGGGCAATAATGCCTGCGTGCTCTACAAGAATATGCCGGCCTTGCAGTATGTTTTTAACTGGCCTCTGATCCGGCTCGGCGTCGCGGTAAAGCGCGCCTACTTCCGGAAAAAGGGCCTGAGCGCGGCTTATGAAAGCGGTATCGTACGGGGAGTGGTCCTGCGTCAGCGGATCCGCGAGCTGACCTATGACCGCAAATATGATTTTCCTTACCCGAAACAGAGCCTGAAGGAGGAGAGCTGCCTTCAGGAACACGATGAGCTGGATACGGTCTATCCCATGTATCTGGCCGGTAAAGTGCCGTTTCGTCTGCGGCACCTTCCGAACTATCTGCGTATTCAGGGATTTCTCTGGATCAATACAGTGCGGCGGCTCACAGAGTGAGACTGCCCGGAAGATTGAATAATGATCAAAGATAATCAGGTATTTTTTAACAGGCTCCATATTCTGCTGGACGGCATCGTTATTGCCGCCAGCTACGCACTGGCCTGGGTCATAAAATTCCTCTCGCCTCTGGCGGATACTACGCCCGGCGAGACTGCGCTTTCCGCGCAGACGTATTTTTCGGCCCTTTATTTAATCGTGCCTTTTTATCTGGTTCTCTATTCCATCAACAACCTGTACACATCCAAGAGAGCGACCAGAGTCAGGACAGAGGTCGCGGGGATCCTCAAGGCGAATACGGTCGGTATTGCCGGCATCATGGTGTTCTTCTTCCTGGCCCTGACAAGACCCGGTCTGACCCAGATCACGAACTTCTCGCGTTCGTTCCTGGCAATGTTCTATGTGTTCAACATTGCCGCATCCATTCTCTACCGCTACGCCCTGCGCAAATTCCTGTATTATATCAGGCGCAAAGGCAACAACTTAAAGCACATGATCCTGGTCGGCTATTCCAGAGCCGGCGAAGCATACCTTGACAGGATCACGGCAAACCCGCAGTGGGGCTATGTCGTGCACGGCGTTCTGGATGATCATGTCCCGGTCGGCACGGTCTATAAAGGCGTAAAAGTGCTCTCTACGCTGGAGAGCCTGCAGCAGTTCCTTGCGGAGAACGAACTGGACGAGATCGCGATTACCCTCTCGCTGCAGGATTACGATAACCTGGAAAACATCGTTGACCAGTGCGAGAAATCGGGCGTCCATACCAAGTTCATCCCGGACTATAATTCCCTGTTCCCTTCAAGGCCTTATACAGAGGATCTGATGGGACTGCCGGTCATCAATATCCGGTTCGTGCCGCTGACCAACACCTGGAATGCGCTCATCAAGAGAATCGTGGATATCGTCGGAGCCATTTTCCTGATCATCCTGTTCTCCCCCGTCATGCTCTTTGCTGCGATCGGCACAAAGCTGACCAGTAAGGGACCCGTGATCTTCAAGCAGACCAGGATCGGCCTCCACTCCAAGCCCTTTACCATGTATAAGTTCCGCACGATGACCGTGCAGAGCGCAGCGCAGGAACAGAAGGGCTGGACGACCAAGGACGACAGCAGGGTGACAAAATTCGGCAGTCTTCTGCGCAGGACCAGCATCGATGAGATGCCGCAGTTCTTTAATGTCCTGATGGGCAAGATGAGCCTTGTCGGGCCAAGACCCGAGAGACCGCAGTTCGTGGAAAAATTCAAGGAAGAGATCCCGCGCTACATGGTCAAGCACCAGGTGCGCCCGGGTATCACCGGCTGGGCCCAGATCAACGGCTACAGGGGTGACACGTCGATCCGAAAGAGGGTCGAGTATGATATTTTCTATATCGAAAACTGGAACCTGTCCTTTGATATAAAGATCCTATTCCTGACGATCTTCAAAGGATTTATTAATAAGAACGCCTACTGATTCCGGCAGGCGGGAGTTTTACAGCAGCGGAGCAGGAGCATCTGTGCAGGTCTATGCCGGGGATCTTGTTTCCACCATGGAGGATACGAATGTCCAGACAGTACGAACAGGACGAAGAAAATGATTTTTATTACCCGGAAGACGGGTACGAAGATGACGGATTTAACCGTTCGGATGAGGAAATCAGCTTCTACAGTGACAATGACGACTATGCCGATTATGACGGGTACGCGGATGACGATTATGATTATGATCGCCGGTATATTCCGAGAAATCGCGAATATGATTCCCGCGGGCAGGAGAACAGAGCTCCCCGTTATGAGAGATACGAGGATGAGGAAGCCGATCTGTATGAACAGGAGTACGAGGAGGATCCTTATTACGAAGAGGAAGATGACCGGGCAGATAAGAAAAAGCAGGGAAAATCCAGCCGCAGAATAGTCTTTCTTGTCATTGAACTGCTGGTGCTGCTCCTGGTTCTCGGTGCCTTGTATCTGGTTACCCGGGTCGACAAGGTCGAAAAGGCAGATCTGCCGGAAGAAGTCATTGAGGAGAACATCAGCGAGGAGGTCAAGGAATCTGCTGAGACGGGCATGATGAAGGGATACCGGAATCTTGTCTTCTTCGGAGTTGACTCCACCAAAGGAGATCTCAAACAGAACACCCGCTCCGATGCGATCATGATCTGCTCGATCAATGAGGATACAGGAGAAGTCAAGCTGGTATCCGTTTACAGAGATACGCTCCTGAATCTTTATAACGATGAGTACAATAAGTGCAACGCAGCCTATGCTAAGGGCGGTCCGGAGCAGGCGATCAACATGCTGAATATGAATCTGGACCTGAATATCACGGATTTTGTCACTGTAGGATTCGGGGGCCTGACCGATGTCGTTGATGCGCTCGGCGGAATTGAGATCAGCGTGGAAGAGGATGAGATCTCCCATCTTAACAATTATCAGTCCACGATGGCAAAGGAGATCAACTACCGCGGCAACGGAACCTATGACGAGGTCACAGAGCCCGGTCTCCAGACCCTGAACGGCCTGCAGGCTACAGCGTATTGCCGTATACGTTACACTGCCGGATGGGATTATAAGAGAGCGGCAAGACAGAGAGAGGTTCTGTATGCCGTTGCGGACAAGGCAAAACAGGCCAGCCCTTCAGAGCTGATCGAGATCGCCAATAACGCCTTCAGCAAGGTTTATACATCTCTGGATCTGCAGGAGATCCTGGACTATGTCGCAGTACTGCAGAAATATAATTTCTCCCAGGAGAATACGGAGGAGATGCAGAACGGATTCCCGCAGCTGGACCAGAGGATCCAGGCGAATCTCGGCGGTGCGCTCGGAGACTGCGTCATTCCGAGAGATCTGGACAACAATGTAGTATGGCTCCATCAGTTCCTGTTTGATGATACGGATTATCAGGTATCGGAGATGGTACAGTACTGCAGCAACCATATCGCAGATATGACAGAGGGCGCCGTGCCGGAAGAAATGACGGATGCAGATCATACCTGATCTGTATTCCGCAGCGGATCTCTTTGAATGGCATGAGCCGCAAGAGGGACAAAGAAAAGGGTATTTATGGATATTATCGATGTAGTCATTCCGTCCTACAGTCCGGACCGGCGTCTTTTGCAGATCCTGGAGCTGATGGAAGAACAGACAGTCCCGATCAGAAGACTGCATCTGATCAATACAGAAGAAAAAGGCCTGACAGCTTTGCTCTCCGGTGCCGGACTGACGGAAGCGGATCTGAAGAAGCGGTATCCGTTCCTTGAGATCCTGCACATCCGTAAAGAAGAGTTTGACCACGGCAGAACGAGAAATCTGGGCGTCAGGCTCGCGGAGGGAGCGGATTATGTCGTTATGATGACGCAGGACGCGCTTCCGGAAGCGGATGATCTTATCGAGAGACTGATAAATGCGCTGAAGGCAGACGAAAGAATTGCCGCAGCGTATGCACGCCAGCTTCCCAACAGGGATGCAGGAGCTGCGGAGACCTGTACGAGGAGCTTTAATTATCCGCCGGAGTCCAGGACTAAGACAGAAGCGGATCTTCCAAAACTGGGGATCAAGACTTTTTTCTGTTCCAACGTGTGTGCCGCTTATCGGATGGATCTGTTGAAGGAAGCAGGCGGTTTTCCGGAGCCCATGATCTTTAACGAAGACATGGTCTATGCCGGGCATGCAGTCCGCAAAGGCTATGCGATCCGCTATGAAGCGGAGGCGCGGGTCTACCACTCGCACAATTACAGAGCATTACAGCAGTTTCACAGAAATTTTGATCTGGGTGTATCACAGGCACAGCACCCGGAGGTTTTTGCCGGAGTACCCTCAGAGGGGGAGGGGATCCGGTTCGTCAAAAGTGTCCTTAGGTACCTGAAAGAGAATCACGCGCTGAAAGAGAGCCCGGCTTTTCTTATAGGATGCGCGTTCCGTCTGGCAGGATACCGACTGGGCAAGGGATACAGTTTCCTTCCCGGATTTCTGGTCAGAGCATTTACAGGGAGTCCGCTTTTCTGGGAGCAGGAACCGGTCCGGCAGTGAAGGCAGGGGTTAAGATGGAGTTAAGAGTCGAAGGCGAAGGCGTCGAGAGCTATGAGGAGGTCATGCTCATCTACGGCGCCGCATTAAAACAGATACAGACAAAGCTGCAGATCCTCAACGAGGAGTTCCAGCATGTTCACAATTACAATCCGATCGAGCATATCAAGGCCAGGGTCAAGACCCCGGAGAGCATAGTGAAAAAGCTCAAAAGGCACGGGTATGAATCCACGCTGAGCAACATGGTAAAATACTGTAATGATATTGCGGGCATCCGGGTGATCTGCGACTATACAACAGATATTTACAAGATCGCAGACATGATCAGCAACCAGAGCGATATCAAAATCCTTGCGATCAAGGATTATATCGCAACGCCGAAGCCGAGCGGGTACAAGAGCTATCACATGATCGTATCGGTCCCGGTCTATCTCTCTGACCGGATCGTGGATACCAAGGTAGAGATCCAGATCCGCACGATCGCCATGGATTTCTGGGCGAGCCTGGAGCACAAGATCCAGTATAAATTTACCCGGGACGTGCCGCAGAATATTGCGGAGGAGCTGCTGGAATGCGCCATGATCGTATCCGATCTTGATGAGAAAATGCTGCAGCTGAACAATGAGATCCAGGAGATCAGGGACTGAAGGAATTATTGACATGAACGAAGACTATCTGCAGGATGCGGACGCCATGATCCGCGCAAACGGCGAGGCGGAAGCCCTTGAGACGATCACGCTTCGGGAGACCGCCAAAACATACGCGCAGCAGCTGGAAAAAATGGAGGCACTGTATGAAAAAAATGCAGCGGCCATCGAAGAGCTGCGCCGCATGAATGAGGAGGCCGCTGCCAGTATGCGCCTTGCGGCGGAAGCGGCTGCGGCTAATGATACGGAAAAGAACCTGTCGGAGCGGATCCGGCAGTCAGACGATTTTTCACACAAGGAGAACGTAAGGGTCTACAGGAACATCCAGGCATCTACGGACCAGATGCTGCAGAAGCAGCTCCAGGAGATCCGGGCGGAGATCGCGCCGTTAAAGGAAGAGCGGACGCCGAAGGCTTCTCCTGTCCAGATCCTTACCTTTATTGCCGTCCTTGCTGTTGCGGCATTGCAGATCCTGCTGCTGCTCAGGGGATGAGGCTTATATGACGAGTTTTTTTAGGAAGCTGAAACTGAATTTTTTCTCCATATCTTTCAGCGTGATGGTGCTGAGCTTTTTTTTGCTGCCCTGCTATATTCCGTTTACTTCCCACGGCAACAATATGTTCCACATATTCCTGAACGGGGATGAAATGGGAGTGGTAGACGAGGAAGAGCTGGCCGGGGAGTACCTGCGGGCGGCAAGGCGCAGGATCGCTGCCTCCAGCTCGGAGATGCTCTTTATCGACGCGCAGATGGAGGTACAGGGAGAAGAAGTCTTCTGGGGAGAGACCACAGACGAAAAAGTGATCATCGAGAACATGGTCCAGAACCTCTCCTCCCATGAAGAGCGCAGCCTTGAGAGATGCTATACCGTAAAACTCGGAGGCTATACCATCAACCTCCGCTCGGAGGAGGACGTCCAGGAATTGCTGCGGAGGGTGCTGCAGTCCTATGATCCGAACCGCAAGTACGTCGTCAACCTGATCCCGGACGCGAGCCGGCAGATCAGCGTGTTCACGGATGAGATCATCTCCACCACGGAGAACGAAAAGAAAACGGAGAAGCAGAACAATGTCCTGCCGCTCGCAGGAATCGAGGCAAGGCTTTCCGATTTCTTTGATGCGGTGACGCCTTCGGTGGGGATGGAATTTGAGGATTACGACCTGGGACTCCAGTACATCACATTCCATCAGAATGTTGAAGCTGTCGAGACCTACATGCCGGCCAATAAGATCATGACGCTGGAGGATGCCGTTGCGGACGTGACAGGAAATGTGGCGACGGACACGATCCACGAAGTGGCGATCGGCGATACGCTTTCGAGTATAGCCCTGGCTTATGGCCTGAACATGACAGAGCTGATCGAGATCAATCCACTGCTGGCAAATGAGAATACAATGATCCGTCCGGGTGACCGGATCACCGTGAGGGTGGCCCGCCCGAAGCTCTCTGTTGACTATATCATGCAGGAGTATTACGAAGAGGATTACACGGCCGCCCCGATCTACAAGAACAACGACACCTGGTTTACGAACCGGACAGAGGTCATTCAGGAAGCAATCACGGGGCACCGCAAGGTCATCGCCCGCGTCAGTTACCGGGATGGCAGCAGGCTCTCCTCGGATATCATCAAACAGGAGACCATGGTGGAAGCTGTCCCCAGGATCGTGGAGAGAGGCACGGTCGTGCCGCCGACCTATATCTGGCCGGTATCTGGAGGATACATTACTTCCGGATTCGGGCCGAGACGCGCACCCAAGCGAGGAGCCAGCACCTATCATAACGGTTACGACCTGGGTGTACCGACGGGAACGGCCGTCATGGCGTCGAGCGGCGGCAAGGTCACACTGGCCGGCTGGCAGGGCGGATACGGATACGTCATCTTCATCGACCATCCTGACGGAAGACAGACGCGGTACGGACATCTGAGCAGGCTGCTCGTCAAAGCCGGGCAGACGGTCTACCAGGGGCAGAGGATCGCGCTCTCCGGAAATACAGGCAACAGTACGGGACCGCATCTGCACTTTGAGGTGCGAAAGAACGGCGTTGCTGTGTCGCCGAGTACGGTGTTGAACTGAAGTACGAGGTTCCTGCTTCGCAGATGCATTCAAAAATGTTGATATAGGATGATAACTGTTGCTATTCGCAGTTCCTCCACGCTGCATTCGCAAAACCACACGCTGCGCGTGTGCTTCATTTGCTGACGCAAATGCGTTTTGCTCATTGGGTGGAGGTTCCTGCTTCGCAGGAAACAACAAGACAGAGCAGTTGTTATTCGCAGTTCCTCCACGCTGCATTCGCAAAATCATGTGCTGCGCACATGGACCATCTGCTTCGCAGATGCATTTTGCTCATTGGGTGGAGGTTCCTGCTTCGCAGGAAACAGAAGAACATACTGCCTTCGTCTTACGTGCAAGCACGACGCCTCAGAAGGATGATAACAGTTGTTATTCGCAGTTCCTCCACGCTGCATTCGCAAAACCACACGCTGCGCGTGTGCTTCATTTGCTAACGCAAATGCGTTTTGCTCATTGGGTGGAGGTTCCTGCTTCGCAGGAAACAGAAGAACATACTGCCTTCGTCTTACGTGCAAGCACGACGCCTCAGTCATTATGTTCTTCTGTACTGCGAATAGTAACTGTTATCAGAAAATTGACATCGTTCGGAAGCTGGGGTATTCTATAACAGATTGAGTGTGATGATACAGGAGGCTGTGGGGCCATCCTGTGGAGATATTTATGGAGCATTACGTAGTAAAAGGCGGCAATCCTCTTTCGGGAGAGATAGAGATCGGCGGTGCTAAGAATGCAGCACTGCCCATTTTGGCTGCTTCCATTATGTCTGACAAGCCCGTGACGATCGAGAACGTTCCGGATGTCAGCGATATCAGGGCGCTGATCGGCGCGATCGAGGAGATCGGTGCGTCGGTGCAGCATCCGGACCGGCATACCTATGTGATCAATGGGGAAAATGTGCGCAGAGATCCTGTGGACAGCGAATCCGTCAGAAAGATCAGAGGGTCCTATTATCTGATCGGTTCCCTTTTAGGCAAGCATAAGGTGGCGGAAGTGGCTCTGCCGGGAGGCTGCAATATCGGCCTTCGCCCGATCGACCAGCATATCAAAGGATTCCGCGCGCTCGGAGCGGACGTGCGCATGATTCCTCCGGGACATGTGATCGCGGAAGCGGACGAGCTGATCGGCAGCCATATTTACATGGATGTCGTTTCTGTTGGTGCTACGATCAATATTATCATGGCCGCTGTTATGGCCAAGGGCAATACGATCATTGAAAACGCGGCCAAGGAGCCGCACGTCGTCGATCTCGTCAACTTCCTCAACAGTATGGGAGCAAGGATCCGCGGTGCAGGAACAGATGTGATCCGTATCAGGGGCGTAGAAAGACTCCATGGGACGGAGTATTCCATCATTCCTGACCAGATCGAGGCGGGAACGTTTATGTTTGCGGCGGCAGCAACAAAAGGCGATGTGACGATCACCGGCGTGATCCCCAAGCACCTGGAGTGCCTGACAGCCAAGCTGATCGAGGTGGGGTGCGAAGTCATGGAGTCTGACGATTCCGTCCGCGTGGTAGCAAACAAGAGACTCGAGCACACGAATGTCAAGACGCTTCCTTATCCGGGATTCCCTACGGATATGCAGCCGCAGATCAGTATCCTGCTGGGGCTGTCCAGAGGGACCAGCATCGTGACGGAGAGCATCTTTGAGAACAGATTCAAGTATATTGATGAGCTGACCAAGATGGGGGCTTCCGCCCGCGTTGAGGGCAATACCGCAATCATCGAAGGCGTGAGCGGCTATACCGGTGCGAATATCAAGGCGCCGGATCTGCGGGCAGGAGCCGCCCTTGTGACGGCTGCCCTTGCGGCAAATGGCTATTCCGATATCTATGATATTCATTATATCGAGCGCGGATATGAAGATTTTCCTGAAAAGCTGCGTGCGCTCGGAGCCTGCATTGCCAAGGTGAACAGTGCGGAAGAGGAGCGGCGAGCGGTCAATGAATTTAATTTCCGCGTGGTTGGATGAAAAATCCGGATGGAAATGCCGCAGCTGCAGATAGAATACAGTCGGTGATTTACAAAGTTTGTAACTTTTAGTAGAATCTTCTTTGACAACTGAACAGGTTAAATAACGATTTTTCGGGGCGGGGTGAGATTCCCCACTGGCGGTACAGTCCGCGACCCGGTATCCTCTGCAGTATTGCGGAGGAGAACGGCTGATCCGGTGAAATTCCGGAACCAACAGTATTTGACAGTGCAATGCATAAAAGGCAGTGCTGTCATCAGTCTGGATGGAAGAAAGGATCAGTCATTTTTTAGTGGATGAGAGCCCCGTATCTGATGATACGGGGCTTTTTAAATGAAAGCGCTGCACAGTACGGCAGAGTTTTCGGTTTAGCATTTCCGTAATTTACAGTTTGCACTCAGGGAGGACAAATCAATGAAACAAGGTTTTTTTGCTGCTGCAGGGGAAAATTTAAGCTTCGTTGCGGTCTGTATAGCGGTCGTCGCGGCTATGGTCGCGATCGCCTACGGAATCGAAAAAGGGGCGCAGAAAAAGAGCGGGGAAGAGGGAAGGATTCTCTCTACCAGGAAGATCGTTATGATCGGCATGTTCTCCGCGATCGCAGGGATCCTGTACTGCTTCGATTTTGCCCTGCCGATCGCCCCCAGCTTCTATAAGCTTGACTTCTCGGAACTGCCGGCCCTGATCGGCGGGTTTGCCTTCGGGCCGGTCGCAGGCGTCCTGATCGAGTTTCTGAAAGTCCTGATCAAGCTTCTTTTGAAATCCACGTCCACGGCCTTCGTCGGGGATCTTGCCAATTTTCTGATCGGCTCCATGCTGGTGCTGCCTGCTTCCGTGGTCTACCGCTTCCGCAAGGGAAGGACAGCGGCGCTGATGGGATGCATTGCGGGAACACTGATCATGACGGTCTTTGGAACGGCTTTCAATGCGATCTACCTTCTGCCCGCGTTCTCGAAGCTTTACGGAATGCCGCTGGATGTGATCCTGGGAATGGGGACCGCGATCAATGCCGGCGTTAAAGATATCTGGAGCTTCGTCCTGCTGATGGTGGCGCCAATCAATCTTATTAAAGGAACGCTCGTCTCGGTCTTGACTATGCTGCTCTATAAAAAGCTGACTCCTATCATTCG
>JAFTFD010000070.1 GCA_017449745.1 Lachnospiraceae bacterium | reverse complement strand
GTCACAAACCGTCACAGGCTGGCTGTGTTTTTTCTCATAAATGTGTTAATATTAAAAACCGCGGCCAGGCTGCAGGGTGCTGCAGGAAAAGGCTGCAGGATGCTGCAGGAAAAACTGCTGCGAAAATCATTAGAATAATCAATTTTGGAGGTCAATACAGTGAACAGAGAACGTTTCGGATCCAGACTGGGCTTTCTGCTGGTCAGCGCAGGGTGTGCGATCGGGATCGGCAATGTCTGGAAGTTCCCTTATGTGACAGGCGCTAATGGCGGCGGCGTATTTGTGCTGTTTTACCTGCTGTTTCTCGTGATCATGGGGGCGCCGGTCCTCACGATGGAATTTGCAGTAGGACGCGCGAGCAGGAAGAGCGCCGTACAGGGGTATATGGCGTTGGAACGGCCTGGCCAGAAGTGGCACATTCACGGGTGGTTCTGCTTTATTGGCTGTGCACTCTTAATGATGTATTACACAACAGTTTCCGGGTGGATGCTGGGGTATTTTGTCAAGTTTGTGTCGGGGAAGTTTTCCAGTCCCGAAATGGCAGCCGCAGGTTCGCAGACAACAGAACTGGTAACAGCCGTCTTCACGGATATGCTGGCGGATCCGGCGCAGATGACGCTCTGGATGGCACTCACAGTGATCATAGGATTCACGGTCTGCAGCTTCGGCCTGGAGAAAGGTCTTGAAAGAGTGACGAAGGTAATGATGACTTGTCTCATCCTTCTGATCCTGCTGCTCGCGATCCATTCCCTGACGCTTCCCGGAGCAGGCAAAGGCATGCGTTTCTATCTGCTGCCTGATTTCGGAAGAGCAATGGAGCAGGGGATCTGGAATGTTATCACGGCGGCGATGAGCCAGGCTTTCTTTACGCTCAGCCTCGGCGTCGGATCCATGGAGATCTTCGGCAGCTATATGTCCAAAGAAAACACCCTGGCAGGAGAAGCTCTGACGATCTGCGGGCTGGATACATTTGTCGCTTTGATGGCAGGCTTCATTATTTTCCCCGCGTGCTATTCCTTCGGCGTGGAGCCTGATGCAGGACCGGCGCTGATCTTTATAACGCTTCCGAATGTATTTGTGGGAATGTCCGGGGGCAGGATCTGGGGAAGTCTGTTTTTCCTGTTCATGTCGTTTGCCAGCTTCTCGACAGTTATCGCGGTGTTCGAGATGCTGATCGCGACAATGATGGAACTGACCGAATGGAACAGGCGAAAGGTTTCCCTGATCCTGTGTCTCTTTATGCTGGCGGCGTCCATGCCCTGCGTCCTTGGGTACAACATCTGGAGCGGTGTGCGTCTGATCGGCGGGCGGGATGTACTCGACAGCGAGGACTTTATTGTTTCGAATCTGCTGCTTCCGGTAGGTTCCCTGGTCTATCTGCTGTTCTGTACAACGCGCTTCGGATGGGGATTTGAGAATTATCTGGCGGAGGCGAACACGGGGAAGGGTCCCAAGATCCCGATGGCATTCAAGCCGTATTTCCGGTATGTGCTGCCGGTGCTGATCCTCGTGATCCTTTTGATCGGCCTTGTATGACAATTTCGGCCTGCAATGCCTTTCTTTATGGCTTAAAGGGCGCCAGGACAGCACGAAAATGTGAAAAAACGTCACACTTCTGTAAAAAATCAGAATAATTACAGTGAAAATTGCTCTTTTCTTTTTGAATTTAATCATGTACTATGGTTAAGACTTAAAAAAGGTTTTTATATATATGCCATGGAGGTGGATAGATGAGCAGACTGGGCAGATTATTTATGGGCGCTGCAGTGATGACGGCCGTGGCGGCTGGTGTCTATTATTATCTTGACAAGACCTCAGGAAAGAAAGCTCCGGAAGAAGAGCCGGAAGATGATTTCGAAGTGGAAGATGAGGATCTCGACGCAGCGGAGACGATCCGCGAGGCGGCAGACAGAGCTTATGCGACGATAAAACACGGAACGGATGAGACGATCGAAAAGGTAAAGACAGCCGTCGGGCCCAAGGGAGAAGAGATCATAGACGTAGCTTCCAAGGCGGCAGAGAAAATGGCGGGAGTAGTTTCCGAATCTGCAGCCAGGGTCAAGGATATCCTTGAGCAGAAAGAGGAGATCACCCTCGGGAAAGCCGCAGAGACAGCAGAAGACTTCGCAGAAAAGGCAGCTGAGACGGCAGAAGATCTCGCAGAAAAGGCAGCTGAAACAGCAAAAGATCTCGCAGAAAAGGCAGCAGAGACAGCGGAGGATGTCACAGAAAAAGCCGCAGGGACAGCGGAGAACCTCACAGAAGCTGCTGCAGAGGCAGCAGAAGACCTTACAGCTGCCGCAGAGGACGCCGCCGGAACAGTAGAAGAATTCTTTAATGACGGCTCCGCAGATAACGGGGCGGACTTGTAATTCACCATTGACATAAGAGCCAGGGAAATGTAATATTTTCCCCGGCTTTTATATTGGGTACTGCGATAGTCGCGGCACCCTGTTATAGGACGCTGTAGTGGTTACATCGTCTTGTACACATATAGGAGGAAATACATATATGAGCAACACAAAAGTTTCTATTGGTGAACATCCGATATACGATGCGAGAGAACTCGGATCGGGCAGGATGTTTGTTCTGGGCGTGCAGCACGTCTTTGCCATGTTCGGTGCGACCGTTCTGGTACCGCTGCTGACAGGCCTTTCCGTCTCCACGACGCTGATGTGGGCCGGTCTTGGAACCCTGCTGTTCCATCTGATCTCCAAGAAGAAGGTGCCTGCATTTCTTGGTTCCTCGTTCGCATTCCTCGGCGGTTATGCAGCAATCGCACCGCTGATCGACGGACAGCCTAATCCGAATCTGCCGTATGCGTGCTTTGGCGTAGCCTGTGCCGGTCTTATGTACCTGGTTCTGGCCGGACTCTTTAAGGCGTTTGGCGCCAGCAAAGTCATGAGATTTTTCCCGCCTGTCGTCACAGGCCCGATCATCATCGCCATCGGTCTGAACCTGTCCGCTTCCGCTATCGCAAACTGCGAGACTAACTGGTTTGTCGCACTCGTCGCGATCGCAGTCGTCATCATCTGCAACATCTGGGGCAAGGGAATGGTCAAGATCATTCCGATCCTGCTCGGTGTTGTCGCTTCCTATATAGTGGCAGCAGTGATGGGTCTGATCGATTTCTCCCCCATCGCAGCAGCTCCGTGGATCGGACTTCCGATCAGCTATGAGCGCACTGTTTTCTCCCTGTTTACAGGCGGCAATATGAATACAGGCCTGCTGATCTCCGCGATCATCACCATCGTTCCGATCGCATTTGCGACCATGATGGAGCACATCGGTGATATCTCCGCGATCTCTTCCACAGTTGGCAAGAACTTTATCAAGGATCCCGGACTTCACAGAACGCTGACCGGCGACGGCCTTGCGACTGCGCTGGCATCCCTGTTCGGCGCACCTGCCAACACAACATACGGCGAAAATACCGGCGTCCTGACGCTGACAAAGGTCTATGACCCCGCTGTCATCCGTCTTGCTGCAGTGATCGCCCTTGTGCTGTCCTTCTGCCCTAAATTTGCAGCGATCATCGAAGTTATGCCGGCAGCTACGATCGGCGGTATCTCTCTGATCC
>JAFTFD010000069.1 GCA_017449745.1 Lachnospiraceae bacterium | reverse complement strand
ATCCGGCATCATTTCACCTTTTGACCCCAATATCATAACATGAGCTCAGCACTATGAAGATAAAAATCGAAAAAGAGCCTCCGGAGTGATCCGGAGGCTCTTATCAGTCAGTCTTTAGACTAACATTTTAAATTACTTATTGGCAATTGCAGCCTGAGCCGCTGCCCACGGACTGACGATAGTCAGTCTCTAGACTGGCAGCTTTATTACTTGTTGGCAATTGCAGCCTGAGCCGCTGCCAGTCGCGCGATAGGTACGCGGAAAGGTGAGCAGCTGACATAGGTCAGGCCGACCTTGTGGCAGAACTCGATGGAAGCGGGATCGCCGCCGTGCTCGCCGCAGATACCAAGCTTGATGTCAGGACGAACGCTCTTGCCCTTCGCAACAGCGAGCTGGATCAGCTGGCCAACACCGTTCTGGTCGAGGTGTGCGAAAGGATCCTGCTCATAGATCTTGCTCTTGTAGTAATCCTGCAGGAATTTGCCGGCATCATCACGGGAGAAGCCGAATGTCATCTGTGTCAGGTCGTTTGTACCAAAGCTGAAGAACTCAGCCTCTTTTGCGATCTGATCAGCCATCAGGGCGGCACGAGGGATCTCGATCATGGTTCCGATGTGATAAGCGATATCGGAATGCTTCTCTTCCTTGACCTTCTCTGCTGTTGCAACGATCTCTTTCTTGACGAATGCAAGCTCTTTCTCATCGCCTACGAGCGGGACCATGATCTCGGGAACGATATCAAAGCCCTTCTCCTGCTTGACTTCGATCGCAGCTTCCATGACAGCTCTTGTCTGCATTCTTGCGATCTCAGGATAGGTGACGGACAGACGGCATCCGCGGTGACCCATCATCGGGTTGAACTCGTGCAGATCATCGCATCTGTTCTTGACTTCCTCATAGGTAAGGCCCATGTCAGCAGCCAGTGCGCGCATGTCTTCCTCAGTTGTAGGAACGAACTCATGCAGAGGCGGATCCAGGAAACGGATCGTGACCGGTCTGCCTTCCATGACCTCATACAGGCCCTTGAAGTCGCCCTTCTGGAAAGGAATCAGCTCGTTCAGAGCTGCCTCACGCTCTTCTGTTGTATCGGAGAGGATCATCTTTCTGATCTTCGGAATTCTCTCAGGGTTGAAGAACATGTGCTCTGTACGGCAAAGGCCGATGCCCTCAGCACCGAAGCGGACTGCGTTAGCAGCATCTGCCGGTGTATCAGCATTGGTGCGGACCTTCAGAGTTCTGTACTCATCTGCCCACTTCATGATTCTCTCGAAGTTACCGGAGATGGAAGCCTCAACTGTCGGGATATCGCCGAGGTAGATCTTACCTGTTGTACCATCCAGGGAGATGTAGTCGCCCTCTTTGACAGTCTCGCCGCCGAGCTCGAAATACTTCTTCTCCTCGTAAACGGTCATATCGCCGCAGCCGGAGACGCAGCATGTACCCATACCACGGGCAACAACAGCTGCATGGCTGGTCATACCGCCGCGCATGGTCAGAACACCTTCAGCAGCGTGCATACCCTCGATATCCTCGGGGCTTGTCTCCTGGCGGACCAGGACAACGCGGCTGCCTGCAGCGTGTGCCTTGACAGCATCCTCAGCGTTGAAGTAAACGCGGCCTGCTGCAGCACCGGGAGATGCAGGAAGAGCCTGGCCGATCTCATGGCCATTCTTAAGAGCGGTTGCATCAAATGCAGGGTGAAGCAGCTGATCAAGGCTCTTTGCCTCGATTCTCATAACTGCCTCTTCAGGAGTGATCATGCCCTCATCGACGAGGTCGCAAGCCACCTGGATCGCAGCCTGAGCAGTTCTCTTACCGTTTCTGGTCTGCAGGAAGAACAGCTTGCCATCCTCGATTGTGAACTCCATATCCTGCATATCGCGGTAATGTGTCTCCAGGGTGTGTGCGATCTCAAGGAACTGCTTGTAGCACTCCGGAAGATCCTCAGCAAGCTTTGTGATCGGCTGAGGTGTACGGATACCGGCAACGACATCCTCGCCCTGAGCGTTGATCAGGTACTCACCGAAAATACCCTTAGCGCCGGTTGCAGGGTTACGTGTGAACGCAACACCGGTACCGGAAGTATTGCCCATGTTACCGAAGACCATGGACTGGACATTAACTGCAGTACCCCACTCATAAGGGATATCGTTCATACGTCTGTAGACGTTTGCTCTCGGGTTGTCCCAGGAACGGAAAACGGCCTTGACAGCCTCCATCAGCTGAACCTTGGGATCCTGAGGGAACTCGTCACCCATCTTCTCTTTGTAGATAGCCTTATACTGAGCGATGACAGCCTTGAGGTCCTCTGCCTGCAGCTCTGTATCATAGACATATCCGTGTTTTTTCTTCTCGCCCTCGAGGATGCTGTCAAAGAATGTCTTGCTCATTCCCATAACAACGTCAGAGAACATCTGGATAAATCTTCTGTAAGAATCATATGCGAATCTGGGGTTGCCGGTCTTCTGTGCAAAGCCCTCGACGGAGACATCATTCAGACCCAGGTTCAGAATAGTATCCATCATACCGGGCATGGAAGCTCTTGCACCGGAACGGACGGAAACCAGAAGCGGATCGGACTCATCGCCGAACTTCTTGCCTCTGACGCCTTCCAGCCATGTCAGAGCTTCGAAGATCTGCTTCTGTGTATCTTCATTGATCGTTCTGCCATCATTGTAGTAATCCGTGCAGGCTTCTGTGGAGATCGTGAAGCCGTCCGGTACAGGCAGACCCAGGTTGGTCATCTCAGCCAGGTTCGCACCCTTACCGCCGAGGAGTGCACGCATATCTGCATTGCCCTCTTCAAATTTGTAAACCCTCTTACTCATCCTTTTCCTCCTTAAACATCTTAGCCTGCCTAAAACAGGCCTTCAGGTTTATCATTGCCGGATCCGCCTGCGTCAGTGAATATCAATAAAAACACACATAAACAGACCGGTCTCCCGGCATCTGTATTATGATACCATGAAACAGGACCAATTTCTACGTTCCTTATGCCATATATTTGCGTCCTTTTTTGCATATTTTGCCGGATATTTCCGGATATCTGCCACTTAACAGGACAGATAAGGAATATCTGCAAGGTTCAGTTCTCTTACCGGTATACAGGCACATGGCAGGTCATCCTGTTACAGCTTCCATCCTTTTTCTGCTGAACACTTCAAATAACTGTAGACTCATTTTACATTCCAACTTATTATTTACTAGTAGATTTATTTATTAACAGATCTCATTAACCATTTTCCATTGACCATTTCATGAATCTGTCTGGAGGAAAACATGACTGACGAATATGCAAAAATGGACCATACACTGCGCAGCGCACAAATCGAAGATAAGATCCAGGATTACATCATGCATGAGTGTCAGCCGGGGGACAAGCTTCCGAATGAATTCGCTCTGGCAGAACGTTTTGAGACCAGCAGGTTCACGATCCGCGAAGTCATGAAAAGCCTGGCGACGCGGGGAATGGTAGAAATCAGGCACGGTTCCGGCACCTACGTTCTCTCAAATACCCCGTCTGTCTCGGATCCTCTGCATTTGTCCGGCCGCAAGGACAAATATCAGCTTGCTCTGGAACTTTTCGACGTAAGGCTTATGCTGGAACCTGAGATCGCCGCAATGGCAGCTGAACTGCGATCCGAGCGGCAGGCCGCCGAGCTGAAAGAATACTGCGATAAAACGGAATTTTTGTATTCAAGTTTCATGTACACGCTATGATCTCCATTCTGGTAGGCGCTCTTTCGATCGGCCTGATCGCCGGAATGCCTGTCGCCGATATTATCGGTGCCGTCAATGACGGTATTGGCAACACTTTAAAGGGTATTGCCCTGCTGGTCGGATTAGGATCGATGTTCGGTGCGATCCTGGAACTATCAGGCGGTGCCCAGACACTGGCGGTCACCATGGTGAAAAAGTTTGGCGATGAGAAAGCTGCCTGGGCTCTCGGAATTACCGGTCTTGTCGTTTCCATTCCGGTCTTTTTCGACGCCGGCCTGATCATCCTGATCCCGCTTGCTTTCTCTCTGGCAAAAAGAGCAAAGAAATCCACTCTGTTCTATGCCATTCCGCTCCTCGCAGGACTTGCCGTCGGCCACGCATTCATTCCGCCTACTCCCGGCCCTGTCCTGGTCGCAAATATGCTGGGTGTAGACCTTGGATTTGTTATCCTTGTCGGTATCTTCTGCGGTTTCTTTGCCATGATCGTCGCCGGTCCCATCTGGGGCAAATACGTTGGAAACAAATACATGATCAGTGTGCCTGAGAGCTACAACCAGCCCGAGATCGATGAATCCAAACTGCCTGCATTCAGCACGATCGTCAGTATTATCCTGATCCCTCTCGTACTGATCATCTTAAAATCCGTTTTCGGTGTTATTCCGGCGATGGCGGGTATCATGCCGGTCCTGAACTTCTTTGGCGAGCCTTTTGTTGCTCTTTTGATCGCGACTATTGTTGCCATGTTTTTACTGGGTACCAAGAACGGCTATACCCTCGAAGAGCTTGAAAAGGTAATGACGAAGTCACTTGAGCCTACCGGCCTGATCCTTCTGGTCACAGCCTGCGGCGGTGTTTTAAGATATATGCTGCAATACTCCGGAATCGGTGATATCATCGGAAATGTAACCGGATCTCTTCATCTGCCGGTCGTTGTTGTTGCCTTTATTATTGCCGCTCTCGTCCGTGTCTGCGTCGGTTCCGCTACCGTCGCCATGACAATGGCTGCAGGAATCGTCGCCGCAATGCCTGCTATCCAGGGTCTTTCCCCTCTGTACCTTGCCTGCACCACTGCTGCAGTAGCCGGCGGTGCAACTGTTCTGTCACACTTTAACGATTCCGGATTCTGGCTCGTCAAGTCCCTGATCGGTCTCGACGAGAAGACAACACTCAAGACCTGGACGATCATGGAGACGCTGGTCGGCGGAGTAGGATTTATCGTCGCTCTGATCATTTCCATGTTTGCGTAAATCACGGCATTTAAGTGCCTCAATCTCTGATTGATCTGTACAGTAAGACGGGCTTATGAGCCTGGACAAGACCTTGGAAAGCTGCATAAGCCCGTAAACATATATCGCATTCACAGTTTAACATCAGTTATAAGAGGAGGTTATGTATGAATCTCATCAGTCAGAAAATGAGAGAACTGGCACCCGAGCTGGACCCCCTGAGGATCGGCACAGGCTGGAAGCCGGAGGATCTTTCCAAGCCTCAGATCTTCATCGAGAGCACGTTCGGCGACTCCCACCCGGGGAGCGGACATCTGGACAAGCTCGTTGAAAAAGTAAGGGAGGGCGCCAATGACGCAGGCGGCCACGGCGCAAGATATTTTGCCACCGATATGTGCGACGGCGAGAGCCAGGGAACGGACGGCATCAACTATTCCCTTGTCAGCCGCGAAATGATTGCGAACATGATCGAGATCCAGGCGAATGCCACTCCCTTTGACGCCGGCGTTTACCTTGCCAGCTGTGATAAGGGATGCCCCGGAAACCTCATGGGCATGCTGCGCGTCGATATTCCCTCCCTGTTTGTTGCGGGAGGTACCATGAATGCCGGCCCTGAAATGCTCACTCTCGAGCAGCTCGGCATGTACAGTGCCCAGTACGAGCGGGGCGAGATTGGCGAAGACCGTCTTAACTGGGCCAAGTGCAACGCCTGCCCTTCCTGCGGCGCATGCTCCTTCATCGGGACAGCCTCTACGATGCAGATCATGGCGGAAGCGCTGGGACTCTCCCTCCCCGGATCAGCCCTGATGCCGGCGACCAGCCCGGACCTTCTGGACTATGCTTATCAGTCCGGAAAGCGCGCTGTAGAGATCGCAGGGGACGATTCCATGAAGCCCTCTTCCATCCTTTCCATGAAGAGCTTTGAGAATGCCATCATGGTGCATGCGGCGATCTCCGGCTCCACCAATACGCTCCTGCACCTGCCCGCGATCGCTCATGAGCTCGGTTTTGAGATCACAGGCGATACTTTTGACAGGCTTCACAGAGGAGCTCACTATCTGCTCGACGTCCGTCCCGCTGGTAAATGGCCAGCAGAGGTCTTCTACTATGCAGGAGGCGTCCCGGCCATTATGGAAGAGATCCGCGATGTCCTCCACCTCGACGTTATGACCGTCACAGGCAAGACGCTCGGAGAAAATCTGGATGACCTGAAAAAGAACGGTTTCTACGAAAAATGTAATAAATGGCTGCAGGATTTCAACAGACGCTATGCAGACATCCTGGCAGCGCAGGGATATGAGAACGGCATTACGAAAGAAGATATCATCCGTCCGTATAACAAAGCTATAGGTACCGTCGGTTCCATCGCTATCCTGAAAGGGAACCTGGCTCCGGAAGGTGCCGTGATCAAGCACACGGCCTGCCCGAAGGAGATGTACAAGGCGGTCTTAAGAGCCCGTCCTTTCGACTCCGAGGAGGAATGCCTGGACGCTGTCCTGCACCACAAGGTCGAGAAGGGCGACGCCGTCTTTATCCGCTATGAAGGCCCTAAGGGAAGCGGCATGCCCGAAATGTTCTATACTTCCGAGGCGATCAGCACTGACAAAGAACTTGGCCGGGCCATTGCCCTGATCACCGACGGCCGTTTCTCCGGTGCCTCCACAGGTCCGGTCATCGGCCACTGCTCTCCTGAGGCGGCGGACGGAGGCCCGATCGCTCTCGTCGAAGAAGGCGATCTCATCGAACTGGATGTCTTTGAGCGCAAGCTGAACATCATAGGTGTTGCAGGCGAGCACAAGACGCCGGAAGAAATGGAAGCTATTCTGGCCGAAAGACGCGCCAGATGGCAGCCGAAGCCCCGCAGATACAAGAGAGGCGCTCTTCGCCTGTTCTCCGATCACGCGGTCAGCCCGATGCGCGGCGCATGGCTGGATTACGAAGACTAAAGATCGGTGAACAGCTAAAGACCAGTGAACACTTAAGATCAATAAACAATACCGGAATAATGATGTCCTTATATAACCTTGTAAGAGACTCATTATTCCGGTACTTTTTCGTTCTTATTTAAGCTAATGTTATCAGGCTCATTTCATGTATATGAATCTCTCACCCGGAGCCATCACATGGTATTTTCTTGCAGGATAAAACTGCCACATATAGTCCGCAAGGTGTGCCGGGTTCTCGCCGTTGTGGGCAAAGACATCATAGTGCATAGGAATCAGCAGATCTGCCCCGATCTCACCGGAAACATCGGCTGCCTCTCTCGCATTGAGATTTCCGATAATGTCCGCCTTTTTTCTCTTCCAGTCGCTTCCGTTGATCGGAAGGCAGGCGATATCGATGTGGTAAGGCTTCAATTCCTCTGTCATCGTCTCCCACTCGATCGTATCCCCGGCATGGTATAACGTTCCTGCCGGAGTCTTTATGATATATCCCAGGCACTCATAGTCGCCGTGTTCATCCAGGGAGAACTCTTCGTGCGCTGCCCGGACAGGGACAACGCTGATATCCTCATTCAGGCGGATCTCCTGCTGCACTTTTGCGCCGATAACATCGCCAGGATCCATACCGAGTTCCTGTGCAACGCCGGTCCATGGCGCCGGCACGATCAGTTTGGTATCGTGGTCTTTATTTCCCTGTGCCAGTCCTCGCACCGTCACCGGATCCAGGTGATCCAGATGATTGTGTGTACACAGCAGGAAATCAAACAGGCCAGCTGTTTTTTCCAGCTCAAACGGCGGCTCCACGGCGCGCCGCGGCCTTGGTTCCAGATAGAGATCTATGACGACCACTGTTTTTCCGTATTTGACAGCGATCCCGGCCTGACCCAGAAACCAGACCGCCAGCATCTGTTCCGGCAACTGTGTGCTGCGGATCTCCTCCACAAGTGCATCTGCCGATTTATACCATCTCTTACTTTCCATCTGATGACCCCCTGTAATTGATCCAAAATAGCGCTTTATTGATCGCCGAGGAACATAATGACTCTTTCTCTGATCCTGACCATTTTTTTCATAGTATCCGGGTTATGGCTTTCAAAGTTCATAATCTTTTCCAGATAACCCTGCTCCAGAATGATATTCCTGCTCTCGGGGTAGACCAGTCCGTATGCCAGTGAGATCTGCCCCACTATATAATCAACTGCCGTTTTCCTGTGCGCCCTCAGCACATTCCGCATTGCCAGCGCATCCTCCAGCACCAGGTCAGATATATCTGAAGTCAGAAATTCCTCTTCCGGCAGATTATAGATCTCTCCTCTGGAGAACTCGCAGTTTACCCGTATGATATCGATCTTATCCGCATCTCTTAAGATCTGGCAAAACTGCCGCTGCCGCGATGTCAGGGTTTCTGGCAGCTCAAACACATTGTGCAGCCGGATCACTGTCTCCAGCAGTTCCCATGTTTCTCCTGCCGGCAGAAATCTCTCCGCCAGTCCTTCCCGAAACAGCAGATCTGCTCCAAAGGCGGCGTGATCCACAGATTTTGCGTCCACAAAAGTGCCGTAGCGGCGAACCTGTTCGAAGCGTCCGATATCGTGCAGCATGCCGGATGTCCACGCAAGATCCACATCTTCTGCGGGCATAGACAGGCTCTTGGCGATCCTCTCGCACAGTTCTGCCACTCTGTATGTATGCTGCGCTTTCAGCAGGATCTTGGTGTCGGATAAATCATAAGGTGCTATGTATTCGTCAAACCGTTCCCTGATGTTCTGTCTGTTGATGTTCTCTCTGCTGATGTTTTGTCCGCTGCTGTTCTGTACGCTGTTGTTCTGTCCGTTGATGTTCTGTCCGTTGATTATCATTTCATGTCCTGTTGTTCTTGGTTCAATGCCGCTGAAGCTGCATTGTTTTTAAATAATAATGGATACATCACAGCTCATTATGGTCTGTGCTTGCGAAAGAATCCCGGAATACGTCTGGAAAAATCAATCGAATGCTTTCCACCGCAGATACCGACCGGAACTTTCTCATCCATTGTATATTGTTTCTCTATCATACCGGATTTGTCAAACTCATAAACCATCACTTGTGAGAACTCAGGATCAACGACCCAGAACTCCCGTACTCCCGCCCTCTCATATTTATATCTCTTTAGCAGTTGGTCCTTGCTGCGCGTAGTTGGGGAGAGGATCTCGATACAAAGATCCGGGGCACCGACTCCGCGCTTAGGAGTGACCTTTGCATCATCGCAGTATACAAAAACATCCGGCTGAACTATTGTTTTGTCATCTGCGTCAAGCTGAACGTCACACGGGGCGCAAAGCACGAGGCAGTCACATTCCTCTTCTTCTGCAAAGCGATTCAGTTGTGCCGCAACAAAAATAACCAGCTGCTGATGTTCAATGGACGGAGACTCCAGACGGATCAGAACTCCGTCGATCAATTCGTATCTCTCCCCTTCCGGAAGCCTTTCATAGTCATCCGTCGTATATGTACCTTGCGGCTTCCAGAGGACTTCAGGAGCATTTTTGTTTTTGCCGGTTGATCCTGCTCCGTAAAAAAAGACCGGTTCTTTGACCACTCTCGGATTTTTTTCCTCAAGATATGTGTTTAGGGATATGGGACCGCTCTCCGTTGCCTGATTCGCCGGGTATTTCTCCTCCGAGATCCCGGAGTGTGGACCAAACAGTGCCTTTTCCAGGCTCTCCATGGGACCTTTTCTGGGCGCATAAGTCGTTCCGGAAAAAATCTTCTGAATAGTCGTCACCGGAACCCCGCTCTTTTCAGAGAGCTCAGCATAAGTCATTTTCAGTGCCCTGCGTCTCAGCCTCATTTCCTCCAGTGTTTTCATAGAGCCCCCATACAAATCATATGCTCTTGTAAACTCTTTGGCATATTTTTAGGTATTATTTCTCCATCGGATAAAGAATGATTGTAAAGCATTCCGCTACATCGCTTACCCTTCTCGTCTTCATCTGTATCCTGAGTCAAATATACCTCATAAAGGCATTTTTAGCAATTTAAATGTCATAAAGACACCATTTTATGGTATTTTACACAAATTACGAAGACTGGTAGTTGGGCATTTTGCAGAACACCCTATGCTTTGTTTATGCCTCTTTTTATTGATCAGCTTCTTGTCTTTCGCAAATTTTGACCACTTTTTTGTTTTTGATGTCACGACAACACTTTTATGAAAGGCTATACTGGCATCATCGAGAGACGGTAAATGACCTCTTCCGATCTATTATCCCCCTGCTCACAGGGGTGCCCCGTTAAGGGACAGAAAGGAGTGATAAATATGCGTAATCATGATGAAAAGATGTGGTTCTCACCTGTATGGGAAGAAAATATGGAATACTTCCTGCTCAGGAACACAGAAGATCATGAGATCTGGAACTGAAACAGGCATATCACTGATACAGCAAAAACAGAATAAGAACTGATTTCATTCGCCGCCTTTCCTGTTCTTTGAACTCAGAAAACTGCGAATGCTTCAGATATCGGTATTTAGAAAGAGGCACAGACATGAACATTTTCACAAAAATTAAGGACCTTTGGAATGAGGAGATGGAATTCATGAATTATATTGATGATCTCCATACCGAGAACCCGTTCCGTAATTAATAACAAACGACGTCAGGCGCAAGCCTGACGTTTTTTTATGGGACAAAGGGTCTGTCACCCTGTCTCATTTCAGAAAATCAGAGACATGGCACTCTCTTTTCACGTATAATAGATTTGTAAATCATATATTCCGAAATACCATTTTTCCGGAAAGGGGGATCCTATGAAAAAGCGTATATTAGTGATCATGCTGGCTCTTTCTGTCATGCTTTCCGCAACAGGTTTTGCTCCGGTAAAAAATGACACAAAAGGCTGGAAAAAGATTTTTAAAGAAGCCATAGAAAATGCAGGGGCTGAAAAGGATTCCCTGGGCGAAGATATTCCCTATACATATAAAGGGCAGGCTCTAGTTCTCGAAAATGCGGACGGGGATGCCATGTCCAGCGGCAGTTACTTTGTGATCGGTCTTGATGCCGAGACAGCAAAAAAATATCCAAAGCTCTCCAAATGGGTCCTTGCTCACAATCAGGAGCAGGCATCGTATCAGGAAGAGTACGTTCTCAGAACTGCCGGCGATGTCTATGAAATGTATGACAGCGGCTGGGAAGCTTCTTTCAGCAACGATGGAACCTTTTATCCTGTCCGCAGCGATTCCAATGTATTCTCCTTTATTTTAGGAACTTATTCCTATATGGGCGGTGCCCACGGATACCAGTCCTATAAGGGCTTCAACATTGATCCAGCGACCGGAGATGAGATCTGTTTTTACGATGTCTTCGACAGCACGGATGGCCTGGCCGATATTCTTTTTAAGGAGATCCTGGCACAGAATGAAGATCTGGTGGACTGGTTCGGTGATCTTCTTGACGATGAGAATGCTTATAAAAACAGCGATGAGAGAAAGAGCTTTACGGATCTTGTCAAAAGAAACCTGGAAGAATCTCCCGTCACGCTGGCCTGGGCACTGGATTACGACGGCGTCCGTTTCTATTTTGAAGATTACAGCCTTGGCTCCTATGCGGCAGGCGCCAGGAACTGCAAGCTGAGATTTGATGATTATCCGGAGCTGTTTACAGAAAACTATAAAACGGAAACTATCCCTGATCATAAAGAGATCGCGGTACAGGAAGATGCGGCTACGCCATCGATCCTGCGCGTATATGGTCTTGATGCGGTATACGCCTACGCGTCCTTTTTACAGGATTATATGAAGCACCCCGCAGTCGCCGAAAATGATGACGGTGATGACACACCTGCAGATGCAGACGACGTCCTGATCAACGTGATCTATCTGGATGACGACGAGATCCCGGAACTCGTGATCGCAAACGGTAATGATCCCGAAAACCCGGTCCACCTCTTCTCTTATGATCCGGAGAGTCAGGAGATCTCCGAAGACGGATTCTTTTCCATGTACGGAAAGATGTATTACGAGCCCGGAAAAGGGAATTTCATCCCGATGTACTACCTGCCTTACGGCGACGGGGAAGTCTACTCATACGAAAATGGTAAGCCTGAGAAGAAAATTTCCTGGCAGATGGATTTTTCAGGTGATACGGAGAAATATTACGTCAATGGGAAGCTGACTTCAAAATCGGAAGTTGAAAAGACCCGTGATATGTGGCAGCAGCATCCGTTCCGCCCTGTCTTCTCAGAGTTCAAACCGATCTGTCTGGGAGAAGCCCTGAATTCTGAAGAAGGTTCCGGAATCAGGCAAAAGCTGCTGCGGGCTGCAGGCCTTGGGCGCACAGGGAATGAACTGGACGGCGTCTGGTATTCAGAAAAAACTGAAAAAGAAAAAGGGGAATACTTCACTTATCTGGAACTTGATGGTTATAATTTCGCTGTCTACGATGAAAACGGATATGTAGAATATATGGGTGTCCTCGGTGACAACATTGAAGAGTTTTCGCTTCACAATAACTGCTCTTTTGAGGCATACACCATGGACGGCGGGTTCTTCAGCTTCGGCGAGTGGCTGCAGGCGGATGATCCCGCTGAAGACCACGTTGAGTTCCATGATCAGACATTTACAAGATATGATAGTGATTATTCCGGCTCACCGGTAAGATCTCCCAGAGACTATCTGAACACGGACATCGTGTTCTTAGGTGAACACTCCGGAGTCGGGTCTGATGCCACGCTCAAGATCGAGCAGGCGAATGTCCAGACGGGCGGATATGAGGTCACGATCGACTTTGGAAACGGTCACACTGCCAGCGGCAATGCCAATCCGATGCACAATGGCGGGCTGTTTATCAATTATGGAACCATCGATGATACAGATTATTTTACCGGAGAGATCTTCTATGAAGAATCCTCCATGGAATATGACCTGAGGATCAATCGCTCCGACTCCGAGGAGATCCCGGAGGACTCTGTCTTTACGTTCTCCTTATAACAGTGAGACATAGGGGACAGTCACTTTGTCCCATTTTTGATAGAGACATAGGGGACAGTCACTTTGTCCCATTTTGAAACATGGGGACAGGTCCTTCGTGTCATTTTTCAACAGGTGTTGGAAAATGATACGAGGTACCTGTCCCTATGTTTCACTCATGTTTCAGGACAAAGTGACTGTCCCCGTGTCTCCCCGTGTCTCATTCTATTTCATTTACGACCAGCGATCCGTCTTTTCCGCTGAGGGTGATGCGGAACATTCTCTCCGTTCCGTCTTCCAGGTAATAGGAGAAAGCATAGGCTGACATGTCCCCGGGGAATGTGACCGAGGCGATGAGGGGGCTGTCCGGCGTCAGCTCGCGCTTGTGGTAGATCTCCTCATACTCTTCTTTCTCGTTCCAGGTCATTTGATAGAGCCAGAATTCGTGTACGGTCTCCCTGGGTTCAAAGGCGATCTCCATCGCGTAGGGATCACCTTCCGCATAGTCGAAATATTCGTATCCGGGATCCTCCTGATCGGGGTCCTCTAAAATGTATACGTTGATCTCATCTCCCCCATCAGGCGTGCTGTATGTGACTCCTTCTTCCGGAATCAGGACGGAACCGAGCGCTGACAGGTCTCCCGTATTCATGTTCTCATCCAGGATCTTCCAGGAGAACCTCTCGTAGTTCATCTGGTGAAGCCTGTAGGCATATCTCCATCCGATGTCATTTTCCGGAGATCTTTCATGAATAGAGCGGATCACGAACACATCGTCCCCCACTACTTCAACGGTCTGCAGAGCCGTCCTGAACAGGCTGTCTTCATTAAAATCAGGTACATAATCCGGCACCAGCTGGATCGCGCTGAACGCGCTGTCGTAATAATCCAGGGAGCCAAAATAGCCGTCGGAAAGGCCTGCTGTGTGCGGCTGCGCAGGCAGAAGCTCTGCATCGCCGTCCGTGACGACCAAACCGGGGAGGTTATCGTTTACTGCCTCTTCATAAGAGATCAGCTCGATGCTGTCCTCTTTCCCTGCAGTTGCCTTCACCGCTATATAATCCTGCAGAAAATGTTCGCTCCCTTCGTACTGGGCGGCGAGCACATAGACTTCTCTTCCTTCCGTCTCATACTGCTCCGGGATCAGATAGGCATCCTGGATCGGGGAATTCTCTTCATAGGGGATCTTCCCGAGTTCCGTCAGTTCGGAAGTCACAATATCCATGGAGTAAAGCACATGGCGGGATGTCACGTAGTCCTCTTTTGTCCTGCTGAGGAAAATAAGCTGGTCTTCGGCCATTCCGATGTACGTAAGATCCTCATTATATTCAGGGGAGACCATGGAGAGCATCTCTCCGCCACTTAAGATCTCAATGCTGCCGTAATTATCATCATAAGGAAGGAAAGCGACGTATGCTCCATCCTCTGAGACGCCGAGCGGAGTCCCGTACCCGAAGTCTTCGCTCTCGCTTCCGTCTTCTGCGACCCAGTAAAGAACTGTGTCCGGAGCGGCATCTTCTCTCGCATCATTCCTGCAGAACCAGAATCCGTTCGCTGCTGCATAAAGCCTGCCGAATCCGTCATCCGCGAAGGCATCGACGACTTCCTTCGTCTTTATATCATAATACTGGATCCGGGAGCCTCCGGCCGGAGTCCCATAACTTAAAACGTTAGTCCCTACGGTGATAGGATCTAACGATTCCGGTCCGTACATACGGAAATAGACACGGTCTCCTATACGGACAAAATAGCCTCCGTTATTTTCCACCTCGCCGTCCAGGAAAGCTTCGCCGAACAGTGTCGGCTCATCAGAAGATATCCCTGTGTCAGAAAGTGCCTGCTCACCTTCCGTGTCCTGTGTCTCTCCTATATTTTCACCAACTGTACTCTCTGCTGCCTCTGCGGGTAATTCTTCCTCTGCAGCGGCGGCCTCCTCAATATTTTCATAAATGGTCCCTGCTGTCTCAGACAGAAATGACTTTTCTTCTGCTTCTTCTGCTGCCGGCGCACCGCTGCATCCTGAAAGGACTGACAGAACCAGCGTTCCGATCAGCATTGCCGTGATTTTCCTGTTCATGTGCTGCCTCCTTTCATACTCATTCGGAATCCATGAATTCTCCTTAGTCATAAGTATATACAAAATAAAATAATGAATCAATTCTTGCACATATTGCTGCCTTACTGCTGTTTTTACTTGCGATTCCTCGATTTGTCATATACAATGATGGGACGTAAATATCGGATATATTTTCAGAGTCAGATTCAGAGCTTTCATAAAGGAGTTTTTTATGATTTCAGCAAACGGCGTCACCTACAGAGTCGGCAAGAAGGCCCTCTTCGAAGACGTTAATATCAAATTTACCGAAGGAAACTGCTACGGCATCATCGGCGCAAACGGCGCCGGCAAGTCGACGTTCCTCAAGATCCTCTCCGGCCAGCTCGATACAACGAACGGCCACATCGCGATCACACCCGGCCAGCGCCTGTCCTTCCTCGAGCAGGATCAGGAAAAATACAACGACCAGAACGTCCTCGACACGGTCATGCAGGGAAACGCCCGCCTCTTTGAGATCATGGCGGAAAAAGACGCCCTGTATGCAAAAGAGGATTTCTCTGACGAGGACGGCATCCGCGCCTCCGAGTTGGAGACGGAATTCGCCGAGATGAACGGATGGGAAGCGGAGTCCGATGCGGAGTCCCTCCTGAACGGCCTTGGTATTGAGACAGAGTATCACTACCAGATGATGGCGGATATGCCTGGCGCCCTGAAGGTCAAGGTCCTGCTCGCCAGAGCCCTGTTCGGCAACCCCGACATCCTGCTGCTCGACGAGCCCACCAACCACCTGGATCTGGACGCGATCGCCTGGCTTGAGGACTTCCTGATCGACTACGAGAACTGCGTCATTGTGGTCTCCCACGACCGGTATTTCCTCAACAAGGTCTGCACTTACATCGCGGACATCGATTACGGCAAGATCACCCTTTACGCCGGCAACTACGACTTCTGGTATGAGTCCAGCCAGCTGATGATCCGCCAGATGAAGGAAGCCAACAAGAAGAAGGAAGAAAAGATCAAGGAACTCAAGGAGTTCATCTCCCGCTTCGCTGCCAACGCCTCCAAGTCCAAGCAGGCGACGAGCCGCAAGCGCGCCCTGGAGAAGATCGAGCTCGACGAGATCAAGCCCTCCAGCAGAAAATACCCTTACATCGATTTCCGCCCGAACCGCGAGATCGGCAACGAGGTCCTGACCGTCAGCCACATCTCCAAGACAGTCGGCGGCGTCAAGGTCCTCGACGATGTCTCCTTCGTCATGGGACATGATGACAAGATCGCCTTTGTAGGCTCCCAGGAGCTGGCAAAAACAACTCTGTTCGAGATCCTGATGGGGAACCTGGAACCGGATGAGGGCTCCTATAAATGGGGCGTCACGACCTCCCAGTCCTATTTTAAAAAGGACAACACGGAACTCTTCGATTCCGACATGGATATCACCCAGTGGCTGACCGGCTACTCCGAGATCAAGGACGTCACTTATGTCAGAGGATTCCTTGGCAGAATGCTCTTCCCCGGTGAAGACGGCGTCAAGAAGGTACGCATTCTCTCCGGTGGTGAGAAGGTCCGCTGCCAGCTCTCTTCCATGATGATCAGCGGCGCGAACTGCCTGATCTTTGACGAGCCCACCAACCCCCTGGACATGGAATCCATCTCCGCCCTGAACGACGGCATGATCAAGTTCCCGGGCGTTGAGCTGATCGCCTGCCGCGACCACCAGGTCATCCAGACGACCGCAAACCGCATCATTGAGATTCTTCCGAACGGCAAGATCATCGACAAGGTCTCCTCTTATGACGACTACCTGGCAGCCGATGCGGATGCCCGTAAGAGAACCGTCTATGTGGCAGCTGTGGAAGCTGAGGACTTCTCCGAGGACGAGGAGTAATAACCTGTAAAGACCGGATGCTCACAATGGTGAGCATCCGGTCTTTTGAATTGTTATACACGGCAGCGGCCTGGAAATGTATAACAAATCAGGCAAGCCGGAGAATATTATAAACTCTCCCTCTCATTTCGCATTCAGCGCTCTCATGGAGTTCAGGATACACAGGACGGCGACGCCTACGTCGGCAAAAACCGCCATCCACATGGAAGCCATTCCAAAAGCACTGAGGATAAGGATCCCGATCTTCACGATCAGGGCAAAGGCGATGTTCGCCTTGACGATGCCCATGGTCTTGCGGGCGATCCTGATGATCGCGGGGATCTTGCGGATATCGTCATCCATGAGGACGATATCTGCGGCCTCGATCGCCGCATCACTGCCAAGGCTTCCCATGGCGATACCGACGTCTGACCGCATCAGTACCGGTGCGTCATTGATGCCGTCCCCTACGAAGCCGAGCTTATTCGCGCTGTTCTCAGAATTCTTTGCAGTCTCTGCCGATCCGCCAAGCGCCTTCATCAGCTGTTCCACTACCTGTACTTTATCAGCGGGCAGGAGCTGTGCGTGGACCTCGTCGATCCCAAGCTGTTTTGCCACGGCTTCCGCAGCTTCCCTGCGGTCTCCGCTTAACATCACGGTCTTCTCTATGCCGCTTTGCTTCATCTGCGCGATCGCTTCCGCGGCACCTTCCTTGATGGTATCCGCGATCACGATCCGGCCGGCATAAGAGCCGTCATATGCCGCATAGATGATCGTGCCGGTCTCATTTTCTGCCTTTTCAGGTGTGATCCCATATCCAGCCAGCAGGTCCTCATTCCCAAGTAGCAGCTCTTTTCCGTCAAACAGAACGCAGATTCCCTTTCCTGCGATCTCTTTTGCCTGACCTACCCTCTCCAGAGATAACTCTTTTCCATAAGATTCCCTGATGGAGGAAGCGATCGGATGAGTCGAATATCCCTCGCCATGCGCAGCCATCTCAAGGAGCGCAGCCTCCGATCCAAAGGAGGCGGATGGAATTGCTCTCTGTACCTTGAACTCGCCTTTTGTCAGCGTTCCGGTCTTGTCCATGACAACGACGCTCATGCGGGAAGCTGCCTCGAGGAAATTGCTGCCCTTGACCAGTACACCGATCCTGGAGGCAGCTCCGATCCCTCCGAAAAATCCGAGAGGCACGGAAATCACCAGTGCGCACGGGCAGGATACGATCAGGAAATTGCAGGCTCTCCGGATACCGTCCGCCCAGGTGGTCATTCCCAGGAGCGGCGGGATCACGGCCAGTATGACAGCGCCAATTGTGACAACCGGCGTATAATATTTTGCAAATCTTGTGATGAAATTCTCGAGGTGAGCTTTTCTGGAGCTTGCGTTTTCCACAAGTTCCAGGATCCTTGCGACCGTGGAATCCTCGTAGGGCTTTGTCACCCTGACCTTGATCAGGGACTCGCCGTTGACGCACCCGCTGATCACATCCTCGCCCGTCCGCACGCGTCTCGGTACGGATTCACCCGTGAGCGCAGCCGTATCGAGGAAAGTCTCCCCTTCAATGACGACGCCGTCAAGCGGCACTTTTTCACCCGGACGGATCACCAGAATGTCGCCGGGCTGCACCTCTTCCGGATCGAGCTCCTCGATCTCACCGTCCCGTTCCACATAGGCAAAGTCGGGGGCGATACTCATCATCTGGGAAATCGACTGTCTCGATTTGCCCACCGCGTAGCTCTGGAACAGCTCGCCGATCTGATAGAACAGCATGACGGCAAGCGCTTCTGTATACTCTCCTTCTCCGAACGCCCCCAGCCCAAACGCCGCGAAAGTGGCGATCATCATGAGAAAATTTTCGTCAAAGACCTGCCCGTGGGCAATGTTCTTGAAAGCTTTCCTGATGACGTCATAGCCGATCACGAGATAAGGGATGAAAAACAGGATAAAGACGACAGCACCGGGAAGTGGTTCCAGCACACCTGTTTTATCCAGTACCAGGAGGATCACGAAGGCAGCCAGGACTGCGAGGATCCTGTATAGAGTTTTTTTCTGTTTCTTAGTCATGATAGTTTCCTATCCAAATGATACATGGGGACAGGTTCCATGTATCACCCATGTATCAAAGTTCTACTTCGAATTCTGCCTCTGCGTGCTTGCCGGCCTTCACCGCAGCCTTCAGGACTTCCTCAAAGCGGTCATCATCCGCCTCGAGCATAAATTTCTGTGTGAGGAAGTTGACGCTGGCATCTTTGACGCCGTCAACCTTTTTGATCGCCGCCTCTACCTTTGCAGCGCAGTTTGCACAATCGATCTCACATTTGAATTTCTTTTTCATGATGGTCCGCCTTTCTCTGGATAATTTATAATAATACCGGAATCTTATCAGGTTCCTGAATTCCCAATATTTCCTGAAGAATCACAGCAAAGAATGCGCCCTGCCTTACTCCTCAATATGCTCCTGTCCCTGCGCGATGATCGTCCGCACATGGTCATCCGCAAGGAAATAGATAATCTGCTTGCCTTCCCTGCGCCCGTTCACCAGCTTAGCCTGTTTTAAGATCTTCAGCTGATGGGATACTGCCGACTGTGTCATGCCGAGCGTTTCCGCCAGATCGCAGACACAGATATCTGCCTGAAACAGGGCAAACAGGATCCGGATCCTTGTCGAGTCTCCGAAGACCTTGAACAGTTCAGCAAGATCATAGAGTTCATCTTCGGAGGGCATGTGCTCTCCCACCATGCTGACTATGTCCGCGTGCACCTCATGAACTTCACAGTTTTCAACATCGGTAACTGCCATCAGGATCCTCCTTTCCTCTTCTCTTATTTGTTCATATGAGCATCTGTTCATATGTATAATAGTACTATACTGTGCCTGTGTCAATACATGATCGCTGCGTCTTTGAGAATTATGATAAAATGATACTAAGGTCAAAAGGCAGAAAAATGACATGAAAAAAAACGCCGTCAATATCCTTTATGACGGCCATTTGGTAGTTTGATCGGTAGAAAAATGCGCAAAAAACTATTTAGTCTCTCTCTCCTGCTCTCTATATGTCTTTTTAACGGTTGCCGGAACGTTTCCGGAAGTCCTTCTGTATCTGCGGGCAATTCGAATGATAATAAGGTAACTGCAGATCATACCGTTCCTATACCGTCGGAGAGTTCTGTGACAGCAATCATCACCTCCGATCTTCATTACACAGAAAACAGGAAAGCCGACAGTGTGCTGGTCCCGGGAATGGCCTTTGCGGAGGCGATCACGGATGCCCTGGTCGATCTTGTTATTGACAGGCACCCAGACGTATTTATTATGACCGGAGATAACACGAACAGCGGTGATATTTACGATGCGGCGCACCTCATCTCAAAGCTTCAGAAAATAAAGAATGCCGGTATTCCGATCATTCTGACGACCGGCAACCACGATTTTAACAGAATGGATGAGGATGATTTTGAGGCGGCGTATTTTGAGCTGCTGGATCCTGTAGACAGGGATCCTTCTTCTCTCAGCTATACTGCCGTGATAAAAGATGTGGTTTTCCTGGCCATGGATGACAATGCGGTCCATCCCGGCGGGTCGGGTGAATTTTCCGGGGCGACCATGAAATGGCTGTCAGAGATGCTGGAGAAATATAAAGGACACCAGATCATTTTTCTATCCCATCACAATGTACTCTACGGAGAGACGGCAGAGGACACCTCTGCCTACAGGATCCAGAACAATGATCTGGCTGAGCTGCTGCGCTCCGGCGGTGTGAGGCTTGCCATGACCGGCCACATGCACTTTCAGTATATTCTGGAGAGCAAGGGACTTTATGAGATCATTACGGCCATGCCATTTAACTCCGGGCATCTGATTGGAAACCTGCAGATCGATCCCGCTGCTGATGCCGCGCATCCCGCGATGCTGACCTACTGGACAGAATCCATTGATTTTGAAAAATACGGAAGTGAATTTGCACAGGCCATACGTGCAGCAGACGCGGAAAATGCCTCTTACATGAATCAGGTCTTCTCCGGCCTTATGGATAAAGAAAAGGTACGGGGACGGAAAAAACAGGCCGTGCTGGATCTCCTCGGCAAATATTTTCTCTATTTCAGGGAAGGCTCCATTGCAGAGCACGCGGCTGAACTGATGAGCGATCCCGCCTATGAAAATATGCTCAAGGCCCTCTGGAATCACAACTACGGGCCTTGGATCAAATCAACCGTTGAGACGACTAAGATCAGTTCCTCCTGGCTGCAGATACCGCTTGGGGAATGAGCCACCGTGTCCCAAGAGAGACAGGGGACGGTTCTCTGTCTCAAAGATAACTGGCATGTCTTTTCCGGAGCAAGGAAAAGAAAAGGAGACAGAGAACCGTCCCCTGTCCCCCTCTGTCTCCTCCATATTCTTTATTTTTTCTTGTACCCGGTAAACATTGTCAACAGAAAGCAGACCACGGTCAGCCAGGCAAATAGTTTATGCAGTTTCATCGCTTCCTCCCTTTTTCTGTCTATCCTCCAATAATGCAGGTGTGTTATGCGAATATTTCTGCTGCGGCAGCAGATCTGTCATGCTGTACAGCCCTGTCACGATCGTAGAGGCATTGTGCAGCAGAGCGCTTGAGGCCGGCTGCAGGATCCCGGCCACGCCGAGCAGGATCAAAGAAGCATTGAATGTTATGATAAATCTGTAATTCTGCCGGATCCTGCGCATCAGTTCACAGCTGATCTTTCTCAGCAGCAGGATCTGATACAGGCTGTCAGCCATGATCGTAATGTCAGCCACTTCCCTCGCGATGGCGGCGCCGTCGCTGACGGCTATCCCGCAGTCTGCCTCAGAGAGCGCAGGCGTATCATTGACACCGTCTCCTATCATGATGACCTTGCGGCCTTTTTCATGCTCACTGCGGATAAAGGCTGCTTTTTCCTCCGGCAGGACTTCCGCCTTGAATTCATCAATATTGATCTTTTTTGCGATCGCGGATGCCGTGCGGCGATTGTCTCCCGTCATCATACAGACCTTGCTGATTCCCAGGCTGTGAAGTTCACGGATGACTTCCGCTGCCTCATCCCGGAGCGGATCAAAAATACACAGCACTGCTGCCAGCTGCCCGTTCAATGCAAGATACAAATGCGAGTACTCCTCCGGAAGATTATCCAGCTTGTACTTCTCTCCGGGCGGAACAGATGCCTTTTCATCTTCAAAAACAAAATGATAGCTACCGATGATCGCCTTTTCTCCCGCAATGGAACTGGATATTCCATGCGCTACAACATACTGCACGCTTGAGTGCATCTCATTATGCTCAATGCCTCGCTTTTTTGCCTCATCTACGACTGCATTGGCGATCGAGTGCGGATAATGCTCCTCCAGACAGGCAGCGATCCGCAATGCCTCGTCTTCCTCATAGCCGCCGAAAGTAATGATATCCATTACGGCAGGCCTTGCATGTGTAAGCGTTCCGGTCTTATCAAAAACGATCCTGTCCGCGTCCGCCACTGCCTCCAGAAATTTCCCGCCCTTGACAGTGATATCATAGGTTCCGGCCTCTCTGATCGCGGAGAGCACGGAAAGAGGCATGGAGAGCTTGAGCGCACAGGAGAAGTCTACCATCAAAAACGAGAGTGCGCGGTTGACATTTCTTGTCAGCAGCCATGACACCGCAGCCCCCGCTAAAGACCAGGGAACCAGTCTGTCCGCCAGATGATAAGCTTTTGTCTCCGTACCGGATTTGAGTTTCTCCGTATCTTCGATCATCCTGACGATCTGGTCATATTTGCCGCTGCCGGCGGTCTTTGTCACCTCGACAACGAGCTCGCCTTCCTCGACGATGGTTCCCGCGTAGACATAGCCTCCGCAGGATTTCGCAGCCGGCTCCGATTCCCCTGTCATCGTCGCCTGATTGACCGTCGCCTCTCCTTCCACGACTCTTCCATCCAGGGGGATGATATTTGAGTTGCGGACGATGAAGAGATCACCTTTTTTCACGCTTCGGACGTCTGCAAGGACGTCCTCCCCGGATGTCCTCAGCCACACCTTCTCTACCCTGAGCGACATGGACCTTGCAAGATCATCGACGGACTTCCTGTGCGTCCATTCCTCCAGGATCTCACCGATATCCAGCAGGAACATAACAGAAGATGCCGTCCCGAAATCTCTCCGCAGCATAGAAGCCAGAATAGCTGCCGCATCCAGTACAGGCACCTCGATTTTCCCTGCCGCAAGGCTCTGCAGCCCTTTTGCCAGAAAAACCGTGCTCCTTGCCGCCGTCCATGCTATTCTCAGGGAAGCAGGGAAAAATATTCTGCGGAAGATCCTGCCCAGAACTTTTGCCAGGATCCTGCGTTCGTACTGCGCATTCAGTTCCCTGCCTGTATGATCGGGGACAAGGCTCCTGGCCTCTTCATCCTGATAGCTGAATCCCGCAAGACTCTCCAGCAGCCTCTCATAGGCATCGCCTTCCCGGCTGAAACGGATCACCGCATCCTGTGTATTTTCATAAACTCTGACATCCTTCACAAAAGAAAGACTGCGCAGGAAATACTCCAGAGTATCCGCCTGCGCACCTGTCATTCTGCAGCATGCCATGTGGATCCTCATCCTGGATGAGGATTCATGAACGATTCTGTATTTCATTTTTTACCAAAGCAGGAAAACGCGCACACGTATCCTGCGCTTCATCGTCTTATTCTTCCGGGGTTTCCGCTTCACTTTCAGCCTGCATCCGGGCTTCATATTCCTCGATCACAGCCTGAGCATCCGCAAGCTTCTGTGCCGCCTTTTTCTGCGCGCGTTCTTCATTGATATCGTCAGCGTCTGCGTTGATATCGCCGCAGTTTTCCCTGAGCGTCGTATATGTCTGCATCACCGAATCAGAGCCGCGCTTAACCGCTGCAGTCACATGTGTATACAGGCGCTTGGCGTCTTCTGATTTCAGGATTGCGATTCCGGCTGTACCAAACAGAACACCCCCCGCAAAAATCCCCATTTTCTTCCAGTTCAGCTTCAACATCTTGCTGTCCTCCTCAATGCTTTTCCTCTTAAAAATTGCTGTGGATCCTTTCATAAGAGATCCGCATCAAAACTCACAGCTATCCTGCAATTCTCGCCTTCTGACCCAATATCATGAGATCACATTGTCATAAGGCGCAAGATTAGTGGCGACTAATTATAACACAAACTCATATGTCTTTCAATGTCACCAGCTGATAAACATGATAGGCCGTCTGAACAGGAAGCGGGAGGACGGCGTCCGCCAGTGCTTCCGCCACGATACGCATCCGCAGCTTTCTCTTGAGGGCCGGATCCAGTGTCCTCTCTCTGATCTCTGCCGCGTTGATCTTTGTGCTCTTCTCGATCTGTCTGGACATCATTACAACATTGTCGAAACGAAGGCGGTCCAGCTTGGCCAGGATCCTGTCCCTGTTTTTGACATAGCGGATCGCGATACCGTCTGTAGCAGGGTAAATGCTCACTTCCTTCACACCGTCAATAGATGTAAGGGCATATTCCAGCACCTCTTCCATAGACGGGGTCATCCTCTCAAAAATCCGGATCCTGATCCTGTGATTTGATTCATGCTCGATTCTGTATTTCATATCACTCCATGAGAGACAGGGGACGGTTCTCTGTCTCAAAGATAACTGGCATGTCTTTTCCGGAGCAAGGAAAAGAAAAGGAGACAGAGAACCGTCCCCTGTCTCCCTTCCCTAACTCACTGACTTAGTGACCTACTCAGACTCCGCTGATGTTTCCACATGCTCTTCAGGGATGAATACGCGTGTCCGCTGTGTCGCTTCCTTGAGTTTTTTCGCCTCCTCGACGGCTTCCTCGCAGAAGATCAGCTGGGAGTTGATCTTCTCCTTGCCTCTGCGGTCAACCTTCTCGTAGCTGCCGTCCGGCTGCAGGATGCTGGCCTGCATGGTGTCGGCGAGCTCCACATCGAGGATGTGCTCAGCACGTGCCTTGACCTTCTCATCTTCCAACGGGAATACGATCTCGACACGGCGGTCGAGGTTTCTGGGCATCCAGTCAGCGCTGCCGGCATAGAGCTCGGGCCTGCCTGCGTTTTCGAAATAGAAAATACGGCTGTGCTCCAAGAAATTGCCGACGATCGAGCGGACGGTGATGTTTTCCGAGACACCGGGGATCCCTGTCTTAAGGCAGCAGATGCCTCGGACGATCAGGTCGATCTTGACACCTGCCGCGCTGGCCGCATAGAGCTCCACAATGATATCCGGATCGCAGAGCGAATTCATCTTAGCCTTGATATAGGCGGGCTCGCCGTTAAGGGCGTGCTCGCGCTCCCTGCTGATGAGGTACTTGAAGCGGTCCTTCAGCCAGAGCGGTGCCAGGATCAGGCGGTTCCAGGAGCGGGGCTCTGAGTAACCGGAGAGCATGTTGAAGACTGCCGTTGCGTCCTCGCCAAACGCCTCTTTGCAGGTCATAAGGCCTACGTCCGTGTAAAGTTTCGCCGTCGAATCGTTATAGTTTCCGGTCGCCAGATGGACATAGCGGCGGATGCCGTCTTCATCGCGGCGGACGACCAGGGTGATCTTGCTGTGTGTCTTTAAGCCTACCAGGCCGTAAATGACGTGGCAGCCCGCTTTCTCCAGCATTCTTGCCCAGGTGATGTTGTTTTCCTCATCAAAACGTGCCTTGAGCTCGACCAGAACAGAGACCTGCTTGCCGTTGTCTGCCGCCTTTGCAAGGGCTGCAATAATTGGCGAATTGCCGCTGACACGGTACAGAGTCTGCTTGATGGCCAGAACATCCGGATCGACTGCCGCTCTCGCGACAAAATCGACGACCGGCTGGAATGTCTCATAGGGATGATGCAGGAAAATATCCCCTTTCCTGATCTCCTCAAAAATATCGCAGTCTTTCGGCAGTTCCGGAACGGGCTGCGGCTCGCTGTAACGGATCTCGCGCAGCTCCTCGAATCCTTCGATCTTGCGGACGCGGAAAAGGAACGTCAGATCCAGCGGCCCGTCGATATCGAAGATCTCGCCCTTCTTTAACTCCAGCTCATCTGTCAGCACCTGCAGGAGCTTCTTGTCGATCCCGGTCTCGACTTCGAGGCGGATCGCATCGCCGCGGCGGCGCTT
>JAFTFD010000068.1 GCA_017449745.1 Lachnospiraceae bacterium | reverse complement strand
AGCAGGGTATTCCCTCCGGATGCTTGTGTTGAATGGCTGGAACCACTTCATTTTTGTGAATGATGTGCGGGTCGAAGACGTCAGGATCACTGACGTCTGAGTCGCCGTTTGTCTGAGCATCTGTGCATCAGCACAGATGCGAGTTTAAGGCGTTGCCCAAACGAAATGAACAAAAACGTTAGTGGTTCCCCATGAATAAACCGCATCCGGAGGGAATACCCTTCTGCGGCCCATAATTAAAGATAATCTTAGATATCCAGCTCCGCATCCGTCGCATGCGCGCGGATAAACTCCCTGCGGGGCGGAACATCCGTCCCCATCAGGAGCCCTGTCATCTCGCTCGCCATACGTCCGTCCTCGATCTGAACGAGCCTTAATCTGCGTCTTGCGGGATCCAGCGTCGTCTCCCAGAGCTGGTCCGGATCCATTTCTCCGAGTCCCTTATAGCGCTGGAGCGTGAATTTCTCTTTGTGCGTCTTGCGGTATTTTGCCAGGGCGTAGTCGTCATAGAGGTACTCGCCCTCTTCGCCCTTTTTGTTCGGCACGACCTTGTACAGCGGAGGCATGGCTACATAGACATGCCCCTCGTAGATGAGCTCCGGCATGAATCTGTAGAAAAGCGTCAGCAGAAGCGTCGAAATGTGCGCTCCGTCGACGTCCGCATCCGCCATGATGATAATTTTGTTGTAGCGGAGCTTTGAGATATCAAAGTCCTGGCCGTAGCCCTCGGAAAAACCGCAGCCGAACGCGTTGATCATTGTCTTGATCTCGGCATTAGCCAGCACCTTGTCCATGGAGGCCTTCTCGACGTTCAGGATCTTGCCCCGGATCGGCAGGATCGCCTGGAACATGCGGTCGCGCGCCATCTTGGCAGAGCCGCCGGCCGAATCACCCTCGACGATAAAGATCTCGCATCTCGACGCGTCCCTGCTCTCGCAGTTGGCAAGCTTTCCATTGCTGTCAAAGGAAAACTTGGGCTTGCTGAGCATATTGGTCTTGGCTTTCGCCTCGGATTTGCGGATCTTGGCCGCGCGCTCCGCGCACTCGATGACGGCCTTGAGCGTCTCGAGATTACGGTCAAAATAATGGACTGCCTCGTCCTGCGTCACCTGGGCTGCCGCCTTGGTGGCGTCCGGGTTGTCGAGCTTGGTCTTGGTCTGTCCCTCAAAGCGGGGATCCGGGTGCTTGATGGAGATAACGGCCGTCATGCCGTTACGGACGTCCGCACCGGTAAAATTGGCATCCTTGTCCTTCAGGATCCCGAGCTCCCTGGCGTAGTTGTTGATGATATTCGTGAAAGCGGCCTTGAATCCGGTGATATGGGTACCGCCCTCAGAGTTATAGATGTTATTGCAGAAGCCGAGAATCTCCTCGCGGAAATCGCGGATATACTGGAACGCGATCTCGATCTGGATATTCTCATAGGTGCCGCCGTAACGGATCACCTCTGTCACGGTCTCGTCCGACTTGTTCAGTTCCTTGACAAAGCCCGAGATCCCCTCCGGCTCATGGAAGGTGACCTGCTCCTGCGTTCCCTCTCTCTTGTCCTCGAAAATAATGGTCAGATTCGGATTCAGATAGGTCGTCTCATGGAGGCGGCTCTTGATGTCATCGCTCTTGAACCTGGTCTTCTCAAAGATCTCGTCATCCGGAAGGAAGTTGATCCTTGTTCCTGTGCCCTTCGCCTTGCCGATCGAAGGAAGGAGTCCTCCCACCAGCTCCTGGACAGGCTTGCCGCGCTCGTATTTATCCTCGTAGATCTGGCCGCCCTTGCGGACCTGTACGGACATTCTCCTGGAGAGCGCGTTGACGACGGAAGATCCGACGCCGTGCAGGCCGCCGGATGTCGCGTAGGCTTTATTATCGAATTTACCTCCGGCGTGGAGCGTCGTAAAGACGACACGCTCCGCGGAAACACCTTTGGCATGCATGTCGATCGGAATACCTCTGCCGTTGTCGTCGACAGTTGCTGATCCGTCTTCCTCGAGAGTGACCCAGATCGTATCGCAGAATCCCGCCAGATGCTCATCGACAGAGTTGTCCACGATCTCGTAAACCAGGTGGTTCAGGCCTCTGGTCGAAGTGGAACCTATATACATGCCCGGTCTTGTCCGGACAGCTTCCAGTCCCTCCAGCACTTTGATACTGGAGGCGTTATAATTTTCTTTTGGTGACATAAATCTTCCTTAATTTCGTTAATATATCTGCCCCTCAACATAAGCAGCCGGCAGGCTAAATCCTGCCGCTTTTACTGCTGACTCAGATCTTCTTGGAGCAGGCAATTGCCAGCGCCCCGGGGCCGATGTGGCAGCAGACGGAAAGGCTCAGCATATCGTCGCGCACCTTGGCTGTCGGGAATGCCTCCCTGACTTCTCTGGACCAGACCGCAAAGGAATCCGGGCACTGTGCCTGGACGGCATAAAGATGCACGTTATCGATCCCGCCGTAGAGGGTGTCGATGTCATTCCTCATGGCATTGAGCATCGTATTTTTCCCCTGCTGTGTCGTGCGGGCTTTGGAGAAGGCGTCGAGCCTCTCGCCCTTGATCTGCAGGACCGGCTTGATCCTCAGGAGCGAACCGATCGCAGCCGCAGCTGGTGTGATCCTCCCGCCGCGCTTTAAATAGGTCAGCGTATCCAGCATGATATAGATACTGGAATCAAATTTGACATCTTCCAGCTTCTCCCTGATCCCGGCGGCGTTCATGCCGTCCTTTGCCATCTGGACCGCATCCAGCACGGAAGCGCGCTGTGTCACGGAGATCCTCTGGTTGTTGACGACCTGGACTCTGCCGTCATAGTCCGAAGAGAGCATCACCGCGCTCTGGCAGGAGCCGGACAGGCCGCTGCTCATCGGGATATGCACGATCTCATCATAGGTCTCGAGCAGCTGATCCCATACCTTTAAGACCTCAACCGGCGTCGGCTGGGAAGTGTGCACTGTCTGCCCGTCCGCAAGCCTCTGGAAAAACTCCTCCCTGCTCAGGTTGATGTCTTCATAATATACGTCGTTTTCCTCTCCAAACATGAAGGGCATCGGGATGACGCTGACCCCGAGATCCCGTCCCATTCTCTGGGTAATACCGCTGTTGCTGTCTGTTACAACTGCTACCTTTGCCATATGTCCTCCCCTGCCGAAAACCAGCAGCTATGTCCATAAACCTGGCGGCTACAAAATATGCCTGTAAAAAGGTCTGCAAATACAATACCTAGTAAAAATGCGCCTGTGCATACGCATACGAAGCTATTGTAATTGCAGACCTTTTGAAAGTCAAATAAAAAAGAAATGAACACGCCTGTCCGATAAGCGAGGAAATCCCCTGCCTGTCCGTCAGATGATCTCCTTCAGTTCGGGAAGAGACTTGATCGCCGCGGTCCCATCCGGAACGCTCCCGAATCCGTAAGAAGCATGAATAAACTCGATGCCGGCCTCTTCCGCAGCTTCGTAGTCACCCATGGTATCCCCGACATAGACAGCCTCTTCGTCCCTGATCCCGTTCCTCTTAAGGACCAGGCGAATATTGTCCGCTTTCAGAAGCCCCGTGCCGCCGTTGCTCTCAAAATCGTCAAAATAGCCTTCCAGCCCGTGAAAAGCAAGAAAGGCCTCGATGTATCCCGCCTGGCAGTTGCTGACGATGGCAAGAAAGCACTTCCCGTGGAGGTCTTTCAGCGTTTCCTCAAGATCCTCCATCAGTACGCCGCCGTGCCTGCGGATATAATCGTTCTCATTCTCTTCGCAGATATGCAGCAGCTCCATTGCTCTCTCCTCTTCAAGGCCCTCAAAAAAGCGCCTCGCGATCTCCACCATCGGCAGCCCCATATAGGTATACATTTTCTCCGGGGTCATCACGCCGTGAAAATCAGGGCAGTCTTTCAGCGCTTCGTTCCAGGACTCGCTGACGGAGACTGCCGAATCCCAGAGAGTTCCATCCAGGTCAAAGAGTATGGCTTTCTTGTGCATCATGATTTCTCCTCTCGTGCAGGAAAGGCCAGGGATATTCCGCATACGTGCGGGAGACAGGGGACGGTTCTCTGTCTCCTTCCATAAGCGTATTTTCCCTGTCTTTTCTTTGTACTTGCTGCAGGATCTCCCAGCGCAGGAGACAGAGAACCGTCCCCTGTCTCCCTGTCTCCTACTGTTCAAATACTTCTCGCATCAAACACTTTTACACCCTCAAAAGTAAAATCCGGTTCCCTGCGCAGCTTTTCATCCACATATCCGGCGGCCTTGGTCAGGATCCTGGCATCCTCATAGATATCTGCCAGTTCAAAGCCTAGCTCGCCGCTCTGCCTGGTCCCAAAGACATCTCCCGGCCCGCGAAGCTTTAGATCCTGTTCCGCGATCTCAAATCCGTCATTGGTTTTTTCCAGGATCTGCAGGCGCTTCGGTTTCTCCGCGATCCCCTCAGAATACAGAAAGACACAGTAGGACTGGTCCGCTCCTCGTCCGACCCTTCCCCGCAGCTGATGCAGCTGGGAAAGGCCAAAGCGCTCTGCATTTTCGACCAGCATCACTGTGGCGTTCGGCACGTTGATGCCGACCTCGATGACGGTCGTCGAGACCAGGATATCCGTCCTGTGCGCGGCAAAATCCGCCATGACAGCGCTCTTTTCCGCAGGCTTCATGCGGCCGTTCAGGGAAGCGATCCGGATATCCTCCGGTAGGGCCTTGCGGATCTTCTCCGCATAATCGGTCACATTCTCGATACCTTCCAGTTCTCCCTCTTCCACCGCAGGACAAATGACATATGCCTGGTGGCCGGCTCTCAGCTGTCCCATCATGAACTTATATATTTTTCCCCTGTCGGAAGCGGGGGCGGCCAGATTCTTAATAGGAAGCCGCTCCGCCGGCAGGCCTTTTAGCTGGGATACCTGCAGGTCCCCGTACAGGATGATGGCCAGCGTCCTGGGGATCGGCGTCGCACTCATGACGAGGACATGCACCGGCAGCTCAGCAGTACCGGGATCATCTCCTTTTGCTGCCAGAGCTTCCCTCTGGCGCACGCCGAACCTGTGCTGTTCGTCTGTAATTACAAGGGACAGGTTCCGGTAAACAACTTTTTCCTGAAACAGGGCATGTGTCCCAATGATCACGTTCTTTTCACCGGAGGCGATCGCAGCGTAGGCTTTCTTTTTGGCCGCTGCTGTCATCCCTCCCGTCAGCAGGACCGACCTTAGCGGCAGACCGTACTGCTCTGTCATTTTCAGTACCCCGTCCATGTGCTGCTGAGCGAGCACCTCTGTTGGCGCCATGAGCGCTCCCTGCCTTCCGTTTTCCGCGCACAGGAGCAATGCCAGGATCGCAAGGATCGTCTTGCCGGAGCCGACGTCTCCCTGCAGCAGGCGGTTCATCACATAGGGACCTGTCAGGTCTTCTCTTATATCTGCCCAGGCTTTCTGCTGGCCTTCCGTCAGCTTAAAAGGGAGCTTGTCAATGAGACCCTGCACGACAGAGCTGTCCGTCATCGGCATCGGATCCGGGATCCTCCCGGTCTTATCACCCTGCGCCTTCCGCCTTCTCACCGCCAGCAGAAATGCGACGAACTCATCGAATACGATCCGGTTTCTCGCATCTAGCAGGAGTTTTCGGGAGTGCGGGAAATGGATCTCTTTAAGAGCTTCACCGGCTTCCGGCAGTCCCAGGTCCTCCCTCTCCTTTTCCGTCAGGTAGTCCTTTTCTGTTTTCAGCTGGTCCAGGACCTTTCGGACGAGACGCATGAACTGTGCGTTTTTAAGCCCCTGCGTCAGCGGATATTTTGGCTGAAAGGTTCCCTGCAGGGAATCATATTCCGCCAATGAGTAGATCTGGGGCTGTTCCAGCTGTAAACTGCCGTTCTTATACTGCTTCAGGTATCCTCTGAATACTTTGGTCTCTCCAGCATGGAGCGATCTTGCCAGATACGGCATGTTGAACCAGGTGAGCCTGATCTGCCCTGTCTCGTCGCCCGCGCGAAAGTTCGTGATCCGGTACCCGCCTCCGTATCCTGTCGAGCCATTTCCCAACAGAATAAGCCGCAACGCAAATGGCCTTTGCGGGTTGGCGGGAACAGAAGCCGCTGCACTCTCTCCCTGCCCTGTACAGGTCCTCCTGGCGTCCTCGATGCTGACCGGTGCGTCAAAGTAGTCATATCCCCGCGGATAGCATCTGACCAGATCCTCTGCCGTATATATACCTTTTTTTGAAAAGAGAGCAGCGGTCTTCTCGCCGACACCCTTTACGTCGATCAGTTTTGTTTCTTTTGTGTACTGCATGCTGATCCTTTGATTCCTGTACAGATCTCCGTTCACTGAAAAATCAGGAACCGCTCAGATCTCCGTTCACTGACAAATCGATAACCGTTTAGAGTTCCGGTCTCCTGTCTCAATTAATGTGAAAAAACGGAGCAGCTGTGTTGCTGCCCCGCTCCGTTTCTGTTTTATTGCAATGCAGGCGATACTGCCGCATCTAATCTTATTCTGCTGACAGGATGTAATAGTAGACCGGCTGTCCGCCGAACTGCATCTCCACCTCGCAGTTAGGGAACTGCGCACATACCTCTTCGTGTAAAGCGAGAGTATCCTCTTCTGTGGTGTCACATCCGTAGTAGATGCTGATCAGCTCTGTCGAATCATCCACCATCTTGGAGAGCGCTTCCATGGCCGCATTGTTTTTGCTGTCGGTCACACTGAGGATGCCGTGATCCCCGATCGCCATCATATCTCCCTCGTGGATCTCCGCGTCATCGATCATGGTATCCCGGACTGCATAAGTCACTTCGCAGCTCTTCACGTGGCGGATCTCCTCCGTCATGTTCTCGCGGTTGACCTCTGCATCCTGGTCGGGAATGAAGTTTATGACTGCAGTGATTCCCTGCGGCACGTTCTTGGTTGGGATGACGATCAGCTTTTTCTCGTGATCCATGGCTGCCGCCTGGTTTGCCGCGAGAATAATATTAGAGTTATTCGGCAGCACGAAGATCGTATCCGCATTGACATGATCAACAGCCTGAAGAATATCCTCCGTGGAGGGATTCATCGTCTGACCGCCGCTGATGACATAGTCGACGCCCAGTGTGCGGAAGATCTCCGCAAGACCGTCTCCTGCCGCCACAGCGATGATACCCATATCTTTTCCGGGCATCTCCTCCTGAGGCTGTTCCTGAGCCTGCGCATTTGCTGCTTCGCTCTGTTCCTTCTCCGCCTCTGCTGAGAATACAGGATCCTTGGAGTCCTGAATGCGCATGTTTTCCACATTCACATTTCCGAGCTGTCCGTACAGCAGGCCTCTCTGGATGATAAGGCCCGGATCATTGGTGTAGACCTGGACTCTGACCTTGGAATCAGAAGTGCTGCAGATCACATGATCACCGATCGATTCCAGATAGGTGCGGAAATCCGCCTCGGATTTGGAATTGAAATTCTTGTTAAGGTGAATGATGAACTGGGTGCAGTAGCCGAATTTCAGCTCCTGTCCGCTCTTTGCTCTTGTCTCTTCCTGCTCTGCGGACTCCTCTTCCTCGTCGGCATGCGCCTCAGGATTGAGCAGCACGTCCACATTTGCCTCTTTCCCCTGGAAGCCCTCATAGACGCCCTTGAGGACCTGAACGAGTCCCTGTCCGCCGGAGTCTACGACCCCCGCCTGCTTCAGGACCGGAAGCATATCCGGCGTAGAAGCCAGGACCACTTCTGCATAGGCGATCACTTCGGGAATAAAGACGCCAAAATCGTCTGTACCGGCATCCGCCAGCTCTCTTGCCTTTGTGGCAGCGCCCTTCGCAACAGTCAGGATCGTGCCTTCCTTGGGCTTCATGACAGCCTTGTAGGCTGTCTCGACCGCTTTGTCAAATGCGTCTGCGGCCAGCGGGACAGTGATTTCCTGGTGATCACGGATCACCTTGCAGAAACCTCTGAGCAGCTGGGAAAGAATAACGCCTGAATTTCCTCTCGCGCCTCTGAGCGAACCTGATGAGATCGCTTTACAGATGGTTTTCATATCTGTACAGTCGCCCAGAGAGGAGACCTCCCGGACAGCCGAGACGATCGTCATCGTCATATTCGTTCCGGTATCTCCGTCGGGAACGGGGAAGACATTCAATTCGTTGATCCAAGCCCGGTTCGACGCCAGATTCTGCGCCCCGCAGAGAAACATCTGCGTCATTTCTGACGCATTAATCGTGGTATTGCTCACACTGAAATCCTCCGAATCAATCGATTACCTTTACACCCTCGACATAAATGTTGATCTTTTCGATCTCGAGGCCGGTGAATTCCTCAACCTTATACTTGACGCTGCTGATCAGGTTATCAGCAACTGCCGGAATATTCACCCCATAGGAGACGATCACGTGAAAATCGATGACCAGCTTATTCTTCGGAGTCAAGGATACATTGATGCCCCTGGTCATAGATTCCTTCTTTAACAGGCTGAAGACCCCGTCCTTCACGTTCACGCCGGCCATGCCGACAATGCCGAAGCATTCATTCGCAACACTCCCCGCGTACTGCGCAATAACTTCGTTGTCAATCGCTATACTGCCCATATGTGTATTCATGGAAGATGATTTCATCTGATAACTCCTTCCTGCCGCCGGTTCGTACCCCATATCTACAAACCTGCATGTCCTGCTGTCCTATACCCGGAAGCCGGCAGGACCGCCCGGCGTGCATACACAGCTATTATACTCAGTAAGAGAAATTAAGTAAAGTAATCGTAACTGTTCCGATCACTCCCAAAAGCTTCCGTTACCCCGAAGCTCTTCACACGGCAAAAGAGTCCATGACCGAAGCCATGGACTCCATTTCAGTTCCTATACACGGATACGATCAAGCATGCTCAACCTTGCCGGCGCGAAGGCACTTCGTGCAGACATTCATCTTTTTCTTGTTGCTGCCGACCTTAACGCTCACTCTCTGGACGTTGGAATTCCAGATCCTGTTGGATCTTCTGTGAGAATGGCTGACATTATTTCCGAAATGAGCACCTTTTCCGCAAATCTCACACTTTGCCATGATAACACCTCCAATGATCTTTATTATTTTGGTAATTATCCAGGACGCAGCATGAAATTTCCAATCCTGAATAGCTACAAATCCAGCAAAATGAATCTCACCCGCAGTCTGCGGGCTAAACAACATTAGTATATTATCAAAGCGATGCGCAAATTGCAAGCAGAAATAGCATTTTTTTATGCTTCACCTTTTTTCTGCTTTTCCGCTCGGAATGCGGCCTCTGCCGCCTCTTCATCGGTGATGCCGTCTTTGGCTCCGCGGCTCTGCGTGATCCTGTCCACGAGTTCCGGGATCGCCTCGACCAGCTGGGAGATCGTGTTCTGGTCTTTGATATTGACAAGCCGGGTGTTTCCGTCCCTGATGATCAGGACCGCGCTGGGAGACATTTTGGCGGAAAAACCGCCCATTCCCGCATTTTTGCTCTCACCTGTGTTGGAGCCGGCTCCGCATCCGATCGTGATATCCGAAAGCGGAATGAGGGTCGTATCTCCTACCTGAACGGGAGCTCCCACCACTGTTTTGGACGTCAGGACGCCGTTTGCCCCGTCCAGCAGGGATCTCATAATATTGTCAAAACTGTTATCACTCATGAATCATTCTCCTGAAGACACCGATTTTTCAATTTAAAGCAGAGAGCAGGTCCTGCCGCTGCCGCCAGCAGCTCCTCACATTTCTGTCGAGAACAGCCCTGACCAGGGCAAAGACAATAAAAATAAGCCTTACCTTACCGCGCGCATGGCCTTTCACGTCGCATCTTACCATTGAAAACTCCGGAGTAATGCTGATATGGTCTGCCGTATACGGGAGCGAGATTCCGATCACTTCCAGCATTTTCCCTGTATAAGCAGGATCCCCCAGTCCGACCGTTCCGTTGACGTGCCATTCCGCCGGCAAATATCTTTTCAGCAATTTGGCTACGACCTGCAGAAGTCTTCGAAGTGCTTTTCTGGTCGTCTCCCTGTCCATAAAACCATGGATGTCCGAAATCCTGTTCAGAGCTGATACCGCTGTATCCCGAAAAGCCTGTACAGATTCTTCAATTGTTTCGATCTTGTTCCAAAGCCAATGCCCTGCCTTTTCTTTTACAGAGCTGCCTTCTTTTCCTGAGCTGTTTTCTTTTCGTAAGCTGTCTGTTTCTAAAGCACTGCTTTCTTTTTCTGATGCATCTTCAGACGCAGGACTGCCATCCAGCAATTCTGCATCTTCTGCGGGTCCTTCCGTTTTTCCGTCGCGCCCTTCCCGCTCAGCTCTCATGCGGTCAAGCTCTCTTTGCGCTTCATTATCGGGAGCTTCCTGATCACTGTCCTCACCGAATTTTTCGGACAGATCCAGTTTCTTCCCGAAGATCTTTACAGTAAGTCCAAAGCCTCCCGGCCAGGCCAGTTCCCCCTGAACGAGCCTGATCAGCCATGAAAACTTAAGATCGGCATCCGTCTTCGAAGCCAGCCTGTCAAACTGTGCTATAAGCGCACTGTTTTCCCCGTTCTCTCCATTTCCGTCCGTGCCTTCTGAAGCCGGCTGCATGCCTTCAGGATCGTCTATAGAAAAATTCATTTCATAGCGGATTGGGACAAGCAGTACCAGCAGGAGCACCAGCAGTGCCGCTGCCAGGACGATCAGGATCAGTATTAACACTATTTTGCCGATCAAAAGAAGCAGGTTCATAGAACACCGTTCTCCTCCGGGAACAGGTAACGCTTCAGGTCAAAACCGCCGGTCGCATCATGGCATTCCTGCACGATCTTCCGGACCATCTCAAACGCCTGCAGACGTCCCTCTGCGATCCCTATGATCATCGGGTTTCTTCTGCGCATATACGGCTGATGCAGAAATACGCAGTGGCAGAATTCCAGCTGGTTCTCTCCGGGTCTTGAGGCCGGATCGTCACCGCTGAGCATGAGCACATAGACCGCAAGATTTCCGGCGTTGTGCCGCAGCCTCCACTTAAGCACCCCGGGATGCCGGATATTGGGACTCAAATACAGATTTCGATAAAATCTCATCACGGAGTATTGCCCTCAATAGCGGAGAGAACATCTTCAGCAGCCTGTTCCTGCGCCTCGGTCATGTTATCCGAAACACCGCCGGAAGCCTGTCCTGAGGTCACACGCTGGTCCTCCGGAATCGGTTCCATTCCATGGATGACCGGCTCATCCTCTTCCGCCGCATCCGCAGGTGCAGGCTCGGCAGTCTGGGCTGCCTGCGCTGCCATCTCTTCTTCTGTGACGCGAGACTCAGCGTACGTCTCAGGAATTCCATCCCCGTCTCTGTCATACATCTCGGGTTTTCCGTCACCATCTGTATCGATCGCATCCGGAACTCCGTCACCGTTGGTATCAAGGTTCAGCTGAACGGTATTTTCAGGACGTTCCTCAACTACGACCTCTCCGGCGATCTGCGGAACCGCCTGTGCCGCTCCTGTTCCTGCCGCATCCGTTCCGGCTGCAGCCGTACTATCGGTCGCTGTCGTGACAGGGGCCGCTGCAGAAGCATCATTGGTTGAAGGTGTGGTCCAGTAAGAATCTGACACGTCACTGTCATCGCCCTGGTAGCCAAAATAAGCATCAAAAACTCTGCGGGCGACCGGCACAGCATAGCTGCCGCCGCTTCCGGCGCCTTCCACAATGACCGTCACTGCGATCTCCGGATCCTCCATCGGCGCGAATCCGGTGAACCACGCGTGGGAGTCCGATTTGTTATTCATAAACTCTGCAGAACCGGTCTTACCGGCCGCATTGTAAGGTCTGTCGTTCATCTTCGCCGCAGTACCATTCTCAACAACGGCGCGCATCATCTCTCTCATTTTTGCAGCGATCTCAGGCGTCATGACGGTCCTGTATGCTGTAGGCTGCTTTGAGGAGAGGATCTTGCCAGTTGCTGTCTCTACGGCAGTGACAACATAAGGAGTGTACACCGTACCTCCGTTCGCGATCGCCGCTGTGATCATGTTGACATGAAGCGGTGTCATCAGAGTCTGGCCCTGACCGATTGCAAGCTGGAGGCGCTCTTTCATGGTCGTGGACGCATCCAGGACATAGCGGCTCTTCATGGAGGGCAGCTCATAAGGCAGCTGCTCATTGAACATCATGGTCGAGAGCGTCTTTGTGAACTGAGTAGGATCGATATACTGCGTTCCTATCGTAACAAAAGAGGAATTGCAGGAATGCGCAAAGGATTCTTTCAGATCGACCGTGCCATGCACTGTCCAGTGGTAGCAGTTGATCGTCTCACCTTCGATCGTGGTGTAGCCCTGGCAGTCGTAAGAGTAATTATCAGCTGCCGTCATATTTTCCTGCATGAACTCGATCGCATCAAAGATCTTGAAAGCAGATCCGGGAGGATACAGTCCCTGCGTAGCGCGGTTGACCAGAGTTCCGGACTCACTGTCCCTCAGCAGCATATCCCAGTTTGCGGATATCTCGCCCGGTTCAAAATCCGGTTTGGAAACCATGGCCAGGACCTTGCCCGTTTTGACCTCCGTCACCAGAATGGCCCCTTTGTACATCCCGATCGCGTTTTCCGCCGCCTGCTGCAGCGGCACACTCAGAGTCGTGTAGACGTCGTTGCCGGGGTATTTTTTCCCCGCCTCGTCGCATTCCGCTTTTTCCGCAAGGCTTATGTCGGAATGTACCAGATCATAATCGTACTGGATCTCGATTCCGCTGCCGCCTTCCGCTGCATATCCGACGATATGGGAGAAGAGCCTGCCGAAAGGATACTGCCTGATCTCAGACCCGTCATCGCCGATCTTCGTCGTGGCCAGGACCTGTCCGTCAGCCGAATAGATATTGCCGCGCACGTTTTTGTCCAGAAGGATCTCCTCACGGCCGTT
>JAFTFD010000067.1 GCA_017449745.1 Lachnospiraceae bacterium | reverse complement strand
TCCATCTCGAAATCAGCGACATCCGACGGGTTGATGAAGATCACACCGTCACCGCCGATTCCGAAGTGCCTGTCGGATAATTTGCGGATCATTTCCTCTTTTTCTGCCTGAGTCAGCTGAGAGAGGACCTCTTTTTCTGCCGCGCCGTCAACATAAACATAATCGTTGCCGCAGCCTTCCATCTTTGTAAAGTGCAGTAACATTTGTGTTCCTCCGGTTTAATCGGTTTTCTGTGTTCGATCAGCCTGCGACTGCTGTCACACCGCCAGCGACAACTGCGGAGACGACCGCCATGATGACACCAGCGAGAGCTACGCCGCCCATGACCGCAACCGTGCTCTTCTTAAAGTCCATGTCGAGCAGGGATGCTGCAAGCGTCCCCGTCCAGGCACCTGTGCCGGGAAGCGGAATGCCTACAAACAGGAGCAGTGCCCAGTAAAGTCCGCGGCCCGCCTTCTCCGTCAGCTTCTCGCCGCCCTTTCTGCCCTTCTCGAGGCAGAAGCGGAAGAATTTGCCGATCACCGGCTTGTCAGCGCCCCACTCCAGAACCTTCCTGGCGAAGAAGAAGATGATCGGGACCGGCAGCATATTGCCGATCGCAATGATCACATATGCCAGCGGCATGCTGAAGGACGGGTTCAGGACCTTGATACCCTGCGCCACCGGGATTGCGCCTCTCAGCTCGATCAGCGGAACCATGGAAATAAAAAACACGTATAAATATTCTTTAAACATATATCTTCCTCGATTTAGTTATTTTGTTTTTTTAACACTTGCCGGGTGATACAGGTGACAGGCTCCTCGGATGATGCAGGGGACAAGTTCCTTGTACCATCTGCATAATGACACATGGAACCTGTCCCCATGTATCACCCCAGGATTTCTTCCAGGGCTTTTACGACTGCGCGCATCTGGGCGTCCGTCCCGATCGTGATCCTGAGATAATCGTTGATGCGGGGCTTGTTAAAATACCGTACGCAGATCTTTTTGTCCCTGAGCTTTGCAAACAGCTCCGCACCGGGCATTTGAGGGTGCCGGGCAAAGACAAAGTTTGCCTGGGAGTCCGGGAATTCGAAGCCCAGTCTTGTCAGCTCCTTTTTGAACCACTCCCTGGTGCTGACGACTTTGGAGACGATATCACGGAAATAAGAAGCGTCCTTCGCCGCCGCTGTTCCCAGCATGATGGCCGGCAGGTTCATTGTGTAGGAGTTGAAGGAGAACTTCGCGTCCTTGAGATAGCCGATCAGCTTCTCTGAGCCGAAGGCACAGCCGATCCTCAGTCCCGCCATCGCTCTCGATTTTGAGAAGGTCTGCACAACGAGCAGGTTCTCGTATTTGTCGATCAGAGGCAGTGCCGAGGGCGCTCCGAAGTCGACATAGGCCTCGTCGACGATCACAACGCAGTCAGGATTTGACTTTATTATTTCTTCGATCTGCTCCAGCGGCTGCGCGACTCCGGTGGGCGCGTTGGGGTTGGGAAAAATGATCCCGCCAGGCTCTGTTCCGGTCTTTTTTACGACTTCGTCCAGAGCGCCGCCTGCGCCTGATATGTAGTCCTGCGGTCTTAGCTCAAATTTCTCATCCAGCGGCACCTGCACGTAGGGGATCCTGTAGAGTTCCGCCCAGACGTCGTAAAAAGAATAGGTGATATCCGGGAACAGGACACTTCCACCGCCGCAGAAAAACGTCAGGAAACTCATTGCCAATACGTCATCGCTGCCGACTCCGACGAATATTTTTGCGGGATCAACATGATAGTACTCTGACAGAGCATTCACCAGCGTGGTCGCATCCATATCCGGATACAGTCTCAGGCGGTCATAATGATCGGCAAGCTGAATAGCTGCCACTCTGACTGCAGAGGACGGCGGGTAGGGGCATTCGTTTGTATTAAGCTTAATGATCTCGGGGTCCTTGGGCTGCTCACCGGCAACATAGGGCTCCACTTTGCGTACATTCTTTTCCCAGGACATTCGGCGTGTCCCTCCTTTTGCGGCATGTTTTCATATATGTAAGCTGAAAATCCCCGGCTGCTTTAGCGGCTGAGGCTTCGTCTCTTCAGCATTTGATCTTAACATATAATCAGTCTCAGCGTGAATATTAACAGAGTCAAAGCAGATCAGCAACCGTGATTTTCAGATCTTCGAAGAGACTGCAGATCAATTCTTCTGTAAATGGATACAATCCTGTCGTCTTATCATCCTCTGTAAAGTCATAAATCAAGGTCATTTCTCTCATGGGATCAATGATCCAGTAGAGCTTTACACCAGCTTCGCGATATTTAAAGAGTTTTTTTCCGTAATCATTAGCTTTGGAAGACGGAGAAACGATTTCTATGATCCAGTCAGGAGCCCCGTGGCAGCCATCATTCGCTGATTTTGAATGGTCACAGAATACCGTCAGGTCAGGTTCAAAGTATTCCGAATCATCTGCATGCAAATACACCCCGTACGGCGGAATATAGACCTCGCAGTCCTTTCCGCTGTCCCGCATATAGTTTGCAACAGCCAGATAGACTCCTCCGTTAATGCGCTGATGTATTCTGTTCGGAGTAGCCATGAAGTACATTTTTCCATCGATCAGCTCCGCCCGGATCCCTTCTGGAAGAGCCCGGATATCATCTATTGTATAATTCCGACTGACTCCATATTCCGCGGCTGCCTCCCGAACAATATTTGCTTTCAAAACGGGATCCCATTGGTCGATCCTCTTCGTGATCATTCCGTCTTTATCTACAGCATAAGGTAAGCTTTCCAGTGAATTACCGTTATCCTGCAATACACGAGCGAGCGCTTCCACGGTCTTCTGCCTGGGGTTCTGTGTTGTTCCGCTCAGAACTTTCTGTACTGTCGCAAGCGGTACACCTGATTTGTCTGCGATCGTCTCATTGCTGTACCCCAGCGCCTTTTTTCTTTCCCGCATCTCTATTAAGTTCATAATCACCCCACCAAATCCAGATTTTTCATACCATTTCCATATTTCGTTTCCATAATTATACCATTTTAACGTCAAAGATCAAATTATCTCCGCAAAATAGTACCATATATGATCATTGTAACATAGGCATATTCCACTTTGTATGGAATAGAAATCCGGTATTTGAGAAGGCGTTATAGACGCCGGCTTTCTGAAAAAGCCCCCGCGATCCTAATGATCACGAGGGCTGAACGATTGCTCTATAAAACTTTCGACAGGAATTCCTGCAGGCGGGGATTCTTCGGATTTGCGAAAAATTCCGCCGGCGTGTTCTCCTCCTTGATGATGCCTTCATCGACGAACACGACCTTGCTGGCTACCTCACGGGCGAAGCCCATTTCGTGGGTGACAACGACCATCGTCATTCCGGAATCAGCGAGCTCACGCATGACCTCCAGGACCTCGCCGACCATCTCGGGGTCGAGCGCGGATGTCGGCTCGTCAAAGAGCATGACTTCCGGATTCATGGCGAGGGAGCGGACGATCGCGATACGCTGCTTCTGGCCGCCGGAGAGCTGTGCCGGATAGGCGTCCGCTTTATCGGTCAGGCCAACTCTCTGCAGGAGGCGGAGTGCGTTTTCCTTTGCCTCCTCTTTGCTCTGGAGCTTGAGCATGACCGGGGCGAGCGTGATGTTATCCATGATGCTCAGGTTGTTGAAAAGGTTGAAGTGCTGGAACACCATCCCCATTTTCTGGCGGAGCCTGTCGACATCAGCGCCGATCGCCGTGATCTCCTCTCCATCGATGAAGATCTGGCCGCTCGTAGGCGTCTCGAGGAGATTCAGGCACCTCAAAAAGGTGGATTTTCCGGAACCGGAGGCGCCGATGATGACTATTTTTTCTCCCTTGTCGATTTCGTAATCGATCCCGCGCAGGACCTCATTGTCCCCGAAGCTTTTGTGAAGATTCTTAACGGATATCACTCTTGCGCAGCCTCCTCTCCAACAGACTCGTCAGCCAGCTGATGATCAGCACGAGGACGAGATAAATGATCGCGACGCCGAACAGCGGCAGGAACGCATCGAAGGTCGTTCCGCGAATGATATCGCCGCCTCTTGTCAGCTCGTTGAGACCGATATAGCCGCAGATCGAGGTTTCTTTCAGCAGGGCGATAAACTCGTTGACCAAAGCGGGAAGCGTTGCCTTGAAAGCCTGAGGCAGGACGATCTTGTACATCGTCTGCACATAGTTAAGGCCAAGGCTGCGGCCGGCCTCCATCTGTCCCTTGTCTACGGACATGATGCCGCCGCGGAAGATCTCCGCGACATAAGCGCCGGAGTTGATGCCGAAGGTGATGACGGCTACGAGAATCTTGCTGCGGGCGCTGACCATGATAATGAAATACATGATCAGAAGCTGCACCAGGGCGGGTGTGCCGCGGATCACTGCGACGTATACTTTGCAGATCAGGTTCAGGAGCTTTAAGATAAAGCCTTTGACTCCCCGGAGTTCCTGCTTGGTCTGCTGGTCATGCGCGCAGCGCACGATCCCGACGACGATACCGATCACAACACCGATCAGGAGCGCGAGAAGCGTCACGATCAGGGTGATCTTCAGGCCGTTGGTGATGAATTTCCAACGGTCGTCCTGTATGAAATCCTGATAAAATTTGCGGGATAATTCGCTCATATAATACCCGTTTCTATTGAAGAAAAGTGAGTCAGGGGGATGTTTCTATGGCTCAGAGACAAGAAGACAGGGGAGACAGGGGACGGTTCTCTGTCTCCACTGTTAATTCCCTTGTAAATCGTTTCTGCTAAAAGGAGACAGAGAACCGTCCCCTGTCTCCACTTATTCTGCGGAGATGTACTTCGCAACGATGGCATCGAGTGTTCCGTCTGCTTTCAGCTCAGCCAGTGCTGCGTTGATAGCGTCAAGGAGTGCTGTGTTCTCTTTGGAGATCGCTGCCGCATATTCCTCTGTGACATATTCTGTGTCGAGGATCTTGAGGCCTTCGTTTGCTGCGACATAGCTCTTTGCGGGCTCGTTGTCGATGACGACTGCGTCGACCTTGCCGCTGACCAGTGCCATAACGGCGTCGTTACCTTTGTTATACTTCTCAACGTGGTCCTCGCCGAAATCGTCGGAGCAGTAGATGTCGCCTGTTGTGCCGAGCTGTACGCCGATCATGACATCTGCAAGATCGTCTGCGCTCTGGATGGCGGAATCTTCCTTAACGATAATGACCTGCACGCCTGTTGCGTATGTATCGGAGAAGTTTACGTTCTGCTTTCTCTCCTCTGTGACTGTCATGCCTGCAAGGCCCATGTCGACTTTGCCTGCTGTGACAGCGGTGATGATGGAATCAAATTCCATATCCTCGATCTTGAGCTCAAGGCCGAGCTTCTCAGCGACGGCTGCAGCGATCTCCGCATCGATACCGACGATGCTGTCGCCCTCATAGTACTCGTAAGGCGGGAAATAAGCGTTGGTTCCCATGGTGAGATATCCGTCCTGGACAGTAGTGACCGCTGCACCGGCTGCCTCCTCGACAGCTTCCTCCACTGCTGCTGCGGCGTCTTCCGCGACGGCCTCAGCCTCTTCCACTGCTGCTGCAGCTTCCTCGGTAACAGCCTCGGCTGCTTCTTCAGCGGGAGCGGATGCTGCAGGTGCTGCCTGTCCGCATGCTGCGAGTGCAAATGTCATGGTCCCTGCCAGTAATAATGCGACTAACTTTTTCATAATTTAGAAACCTCCTGTAGGTTGGGGCGCTTGTTTTGTCCTCCGCTTTTGCCATGCAATCAATGATGCTGCTGATGAAAGCAGGTAAGGTATTTCGGACCGCCCGATCTGTGAAATGAAAATTACTCTTAATTATATGCATATTTATACGATTTACAAGCGAAAAAATTGATAGAAATGCGGCTTAAGCCATGCAAAAATACAGAAAATTGCATATATGGCAAGGCCTCCCCGCCCCTGCGCGGCCTTGCCTGCCGGCTTACCTTTTATTGACAGCATCCCCCGAATCTGTTATCGTACAGAATGGTAGAAGGGAGTAGCTTGCATCTGTTTTATCTGCCGGATGTATGAGAGATGTAATGCGTTATCGTCAGTACGGGATGTGAATCCCCGGAGCGTATTGTAAGAAGCGAGACTTTGCCGCGTAATTCGTGCGCGACAAAGTCTCTTTTTGTATAATGCAGGGAGGAATGTATATTTATGAATGGGACTGAGGTTTTCTCGGCGATCCTGTCCATGCTGGCAGGTATCGGTATCTTTCTGGTGGCGTGCAGCATGATGAGCTCCAACCTGGAGGCGATCAGCTCCGGCAGGCTCCGCTCGCTCTTTAAAAAGGTCTCCGGCAACAAGCTGGCCGGCGTCGGCATCGGTGCCGTCACAACGGCTGCCATCCAGAGTTCCGGCGCGACCACCGTCATGGTCATCGGTTTCGTTAACGCCGGGATCATGAGCCTGATGCAGGCGGCGACCGTGATCTACGGCGCGAACATCGGTACAACGATCACCGGCCAGATCGTAGCCCTCGGTATGTCGGGCGGCAGCAGTATCTCAACGACGGTCCTGTTTTCCGCTTTTGCGGGAATCGGCGCCGCCATCACCCTGTTCGCAAAAAACGACTACGTCAAGCGCTGGGGCGGTATTTTTTCCGGCTTCGGCATGCTCTTCGTCGGTCTTGGCATGATGAGTTCCGCCATGGATGTATTCTCCGGAATGGAGGCGGTCCGCAATTTCCTTGCCAGTATCGATAACGTACTGCTGCTGGTCATCGTCGGCGCTGTTTTCACTGCCATCATCCAGAGTTCTTCCGTCATGACCTCGATCGCGATCACCATGGTCGTTGCAGGCCTCATCACTCTCGATCAGGGCATTTACCTGACGATGGGGTCCAATATCGGTTCCTGTGTGGTCGCCCTTCTTGCCGGCCTTGGAAGCGGCAAAAACGCCAAGCGCGCTTCCCTTATCCACCTGTTTTTCAATATCGGCGGTGTCCTGGTTTTCCTGCTGCTGGGAGCGGTCCTGGGCCTTGTCAGCGGCGGTCGTTTCGATTACGGCGCTGTTTTCTCAAAGCTCTTTCCCGGCGCGCCGCAGCTGCAGCTCGCGATGTTCCACACCGTCTTTAATGTGATGACCGTGATCTTTTTCCTGCCGCTGACGGAACGCCTGGTGGACATTGTCACCCGTATCGTGCCGGAGAAGGAATCCCCGGAAGACCAGAAAGACAAAATGCGGCTCTACTATGTCGACCCGAACATGCTCAAAACGCCTCCCATTGCTGTCGCGCAGCTCAAAAAGGAGATCGTCAACATGGCGGACATTGCCATGCGCAATTTCACCGGTGCACTTGAAACGATCAGTACTCTGGATTTTTCCGGCCAGGAGCAGTTTAACAGAAATGAGAAAGAACTGGATTTCATCAACAAAGAACTGGTCAAGTTTGTCGTTTCGCTCTCAAACCTGCCTCTGAGTGAAAAGGACCATAAATATGTCACGACCACGTTCCATACGATCAGCGACCTCGAGAGAATTGGCGACTACGCCCAGAACATCATGGAATACGCGGACACTCTCAAAAATGAAAGCGACGGATTCTCTGATTCTGCGGTCTCCGAGATCGCCTATATGAGAGAACATATCGAGAAGCTTTTTGAGAACGTGATCAAGGCATATATGGACAAAGACCAGGAAGCGCTCGCCGAGGCCTACCGGATCG
>JAFTFD010000066.1 GCA_017449745.1 Lachnospiraceae bacterium | reverse complement strand
AAGACGCCGCTTTACAATATCACTCATAAACGGTGCAAGACCGTAGATGCAGCTTGCCGCCTGACGCATAATGGTGCACATCATAAACCGCACACTGCGGCTGCCATGGAGCTGTGCAAGGGCTGTGCTTTCAAACTCGATCAAAGCATCATAAAGATCCCTCTGCACACCGTTAAACGGCACCTCTACGGTTTGTGTTCTTCGGATACAGAAATCCTCGATATCTTTTCTCCGTGTGCGGTTGATCATCGTGTGGAACGAATGCAGACTCTCGATCTTTCCAATCATCTCAATCCGTTCATCCCTGGTGACTTCAGTTCTGTCTAGGAACGTAAATATCTTTTCAAACTCCGGATTATGCTGGATAACATTTCTGCCCCATGTCGTTCCAAGAATATTCGCGATCTCGGCCTTGCCTGCTTCCTGCCATCCTTCCTCCTGGTTCCGTACAATCCGGAGGAGATTGTTGATGAACGCATTGGGCTCAGACATGGTTTTGAAGGTGTCTTTATCAATAATCACATCCGGACGAAGCAGGTTCAGCAGGGTATACAGGTCATTGTTGCTGTTCTGCAGCGGCGTTGCCGTCAGGAAAACTACAGCATCTGCGTTTCTGCAGAAAAGTTCCACACCGCGATATGCCCAGGTGTTGGCATTCCGGATATTATGCGCCTCATCCACAATGACCAGATCAAAGTGCGGAAGCGGATCCAGTTCGGATAATCCGATATCCTTGTGCTTTTTGCCGGATCTGGAGCCTCTGCCCATGATAGAATCCTCACCGAACAGGGAATATGGAATAATCGTTTTGCTGTGCCGCTCCGGCCACTCGCCATCACGGTCTGTCTCAGAAATGCACTCGGCAAGCATTCTGCCGTCCAGCTGGGTAAAGTCTTCATCGAAGCGCTTCATCTCCAGCTGCCACTTGCGCTCAGCGACCAGTGGTCTGGGGCAGATAACAAGTACAGAGGTAAGACTCGACCTTGCCTCCAGTTCCTTCAAGATCAGTCCGGCTTCGATTGTTTTACCGACACCGATATCATCCGCCACGAGGACACGCGGGCTGTCTGCCTGAATCATCCGGAGTGCCGGCCGGAACTGATATGGAACAAAATCGATTCTGGCAGAATTCAGGGAATATAGATTCGAAGAGCCGGGGTTATGTATCTGATACGCAGTCAGTGCAGACCGAACCTTCGGAAGGGATAAATATTTATGCTCTTCCTTAGCATTCTGAAGCTGTATCTGCTCCTTGTAATAAGACTGGACTTTTCCATTGACCAGTACGGAATACTTGTTTCCGCTGACTCCGATTACTGCACCGATCACTGACGGATCACTGACGAGGACGACAATGCTTCCAACAGCGATTCCTTCCGACGGCCCGACAGAGGCAGGGATCTCTGCAGCGGGCGAGACTTCCTTCTCAGGTTCTTTCGCCGGAACTGCATGGATATCCTTATCTTCTTCTACATCAAAGATAAAGTTCTCCATATCCCTGGTATCCTTCATGCTGGCATCAAAAGCCTGCATGAGGGCAATGATGACATTCACATCATCAATCACCCTGGCCTTACTGATATCGTTCGGCGTAATATGAGCCCAGGTGTTCCGGATCTCCTGCATGGTCCTGATATTGCCCCGCTCTTTGTTATTGATAAAGAAGGTGCTTGTTATCACGAACCAGTTTCTGTCCAGCACGCGAAGAAGGGCTGCAAGATCCAGCCCTTTGATCTCGTGAATATCATTCCGAAGTACAGTCTCCCGCTGAAGCGGACTCAGGTTGTTGAACACCAGATCCTGCCACCAGCCATCTGTAATCTTGGGCAGCTTCTTCTCAAGCCACCCTCCAATCTGCTGGTTCAGCCGGAACATGTACTCATTCATCTTGCTGATGATATAGGAAGTATCCATATGTTCTGCTCCATGTTATGCAGGCATCGGCAGCCTACATTTCCGCAATATCAATCGTGAATTTATATTTCTGATGGATCTGGGATTCATCGTCCATATCCGCCAGCACAAGATAATAGTCCTGACCGGTCCGGTACTTCCCGCTTCTTAGCGTGAACTTCTCCGTAATCAGGCGCTTACTTGCCTCTTTATCCCGGATATTGGCGATGATCGGTACATCAAAAGATATCTTCTTTCCGGTCTCGTCCACAAAGAAGGCTACAAGTTTTCTCGGTTTATCCTTGTCTGTTACCGGCGTCATCTGCATGAAATCCAGCTTAAATTCGGTGTTCGTAATCCTAGAGATAAAGGAACTGATCTCCACATTCACATAGCCGGTATCCTGCTTTCCTTTTGCCGTGATAACTTTCACCACCGGTACGATCATTTCCTGCAGGGAAGAACCGCCATGAACATAGTTCATGCCTCCAGCCTGTTTCTTGATAATATCCGTTCCCATGGGGGTCGTGACAAAGATACGGTTAAAAGCACTGAGGTAAGCCAGGGATCTGCTGATAAGAGCATCATTCTGATACTCACTGTTGGAGAGCAGATACCTGTAATTGGTCTTTGGAATATCTGACTTGTCAATGGAGATCTTGTCGCTCTCCGTCAGCTTATCGCGCTTATAAATAAATCCATGGTCCGAAGTCACTAGGAACCTTGTGGCAGATACATAGCCGGTGAGCCGGTGGATCAGCGTCTGGATCTCCTTGACTGCCTCTTCACAGGCATTGAAGACCTCATTTTCGGATCTTCCGCCTTCCCCTCTCTGGTCGATCTGGTTCTGATAAACATAAACCACATCCTTATCCTGCAGGAGGTCCCGGATTTCGCTCTGTTTTGCTGTCATCAGGCGGTCAAAGTCCACACAGATAGAGCGCGGGATCTGACTCTGCAGGATCTTCTGCCGATCTATTGTACTATTGCCGCACTTCATTCCATCCACTGTAATATTCAGCTCTGCATCCACCTGAATGTCTTTATTCGGCAGCAATGATGCCATACCCAGCGTGGTCTCGGAAGGAAGAACACTCAGCATTTGATTCATGCGAACCGTGCACTTTTCATCTAACTCCAGGTTTTCGAACAGTTCCCGGCCGCATTCATAGCGCATACCATCGGAGATGATAACGATCACACGGCCTTCTCTTCCATCCTCTCTCATGAACGGACGGACAAAGTCCGCATAGAACTGCTCCTGCCTTCTTCCGGCATAGTCCTTATAAGCTTCATCAGTAAGAATCTGATTCCACTTAAAGGAGAAATCTGTCAGGAATTTGTTGGTATAGATATTTTCGACCAGATCCCGGAGCTTTTCTGTCTCCACCGTTATGCCGACCGCATCCATATAGTAATAAAATTTGCGATAGTTCCGGTCGATCTGATAGGTGTTTTCGGTATAGTCCTGGACAACCTCCGTAAGCGTGGGCTTGAAGGAGTGCAGCGACACTCCCTTTAACACATGCCACGCATGATAGATCATCCTGTAGCGTTCACCGTATCGTTCATTATAGTGATAGCAGGGCTTTATCCGCTCTTCACAGATCTGCGGGATGGAAAGGCCGGCAATCTTTTCATCCAGCATGCCGTCTTCAATCTTTGCGATCATCCAGCTCAGCAGGTTTTCATCAAAATCAGGCAGTGCATCACACTCCAGGATATCCTCCAGGCGGATCTGTCGAATCATGGTGGGAGCCTTCAGTTCTGCGGAAACTTTCTCGGCAAACCCATCATAGAAAGCCTTGCTCTCATCGTTATTCATCAGGTTCTTAACGAATACGACTGCATCATTCTGTCTGGCGGAGAGGAACGTTTTCCACCCTTTCGGAATATTTCCACCAGTGACGGTATCCATATAGGTCACAATCATCGTGCAAAGAAGCTCAGATATGGTCGGTGTCGGATCCTTATATCCCAGATTCTTCTCGCAGAGCTCCCAGAAGATCCGGTCAAGTCTCTGACTTTCCATTCTCTTCAGGATGGCATTATCCTCTGCCCCTGCAAGGACAGTCTTTTTCAGAAGTTCATCAAAACTCAGCGTCTTCACACCGGCAAGGACGCACAGCATGCCAAGATGCAGCCTTTCCTTCGTGATATCCTCGATGGAAAGCTTCCGAAATTTATCGATATTACCGCTGGTCCAGAATTTTCGGAAACGCTTAACCTCGTCCTGGCACTCCGTGGGAATTCCGAGCTCTCCCATGATCTGCACCAATTTATCGGAGTAAAAATGCTGTGAATAATAGAAAATATCCGCAAGGAAATTCTCTCTGTCATCCGGACGGGAAAAAGGTGCATAGAGCAAGTAATTGCCCTCAGGATCCCGCTCTTCAATCTGGAGCTTTGTCTCAAACCAGTTGGATTCCGTGACGATCCAGAGCTTTACGCCTTCTGCCAACGCAAAATCATGAATATTCTCCTCATATGAGCCATCATCGTCATACCAGAACACGAGTTTCCTCCCCGTTCCGGTAAACATGGCATTCAGTTTATCCTGTATTTCTTTCAGATCCATTCCGTCAACCTCTTTCAGGCTCTTATATCTTTGCCAACAGGTCTATCGTCTGCTTCTACTTCCCTTCCGTCGAAACCTCCACGCCCTGGAACAGCTGATAGTTCTTCTT
>JAFTFD010000065.1 GCA_017449745.1 Lachnospiraceae bacterium | reverse complement strand
CGGTCGCGGAGCGTGTCCGCCCCGTCCGGAAGCTGGCCGCCTTCGATAAGATCACGCTGCAGCCCGGCGAGACAAAGGCTGTTTCGTTCCTGATCAAAAAGGAACAGCTCGGCTCTTGGAACTCGAAGATGCAGTTCGTCGTTGACAGCGGCGACATCGAGGTCTATGCCGGCGGATGCTCCACAACAGAGCTGAAGGCTGTCTGCAGAATTTAATAAAGCGCCGTCGAAATTGAAAAAAGGCCGTAAAGCATCAGCCTGAGAATACGATGAAAAGGGGTGTGAAGAAACATAGATCCGTTTCTTCACAACCCTGTTTTTTTACTGATTCCGACAGTTCCTGTTCTCTGAACCGGAGCCTCCCATCATCAGATGGACCGGCCGTTGACTCTCAGATATCCGTGCTGGACGCACCGGCAGGCGTCATCGACCACATCGTCAATACCTCCTGTCCCGTGGATCTTCCAGCTCCAGTAAAACCATCCCATGGTGTCTTCCATACCCTTCTGAAATTCCTCGGATATTTTGCAGTAAAGGCTGTCCCTCTCCGCATTCGTCATTTCCGCCAGTCCGTCAGCCTGGTTCTGGGCATTCCACTCGCCTACGATCAGGGGAATACGTCTTGCCGTACTGTTGACATTTTTTCCGAGTTCCCGCAGGTAATCCGTATACACCTGGATATTTTTCTCCCTGAAGACGCCCATATCGGCAGTCATCAGATAGTTGTGCGTATCCAGCACGACGCCCTCAAATTCTTTCAGGAAGTCATCCCAGATCTCTCTCTCGAAAGCGTCACTGAACACGACATACCGGTCCGGCTCCATGTGCCTGCGGATCGCCGTGTAGGCATCCCTGTAAAACTGCCGGAGAAAAGCCAGCGAATAATTAGTATTCTGTTTCGCCAGTTCTTTGTCAACCGGTATGTAGAACTCGACCAGGTTCTGAATATTCAGCAGTTTTCCGGCCTCCGTGTCGGAACACATCGGCTCATTGAGGACTTCGATCCCCCACATGGCCTCCCGTCTGCCATAGCGCTCTGCTATTTTCTCCAGAACGGAAACGGTATCGTCGACATTTTCCTGTTTTGCGGACCAGGTGCAGATCCCGCAGACTCCCGAATTGTCCGTGCCGTTGTGTCCTCCCGGCGCCGTGTGAAGGTCCACCAGGATCTTCAGGCCGTATTTTTCCGCCCAGTCAAAAGCCTTGTCCAGGTATTCATAGCAATGAATGAACGGTCCGATATCTTCAAACAGGAAATAGGGAACAGGGATCCGCACGGCGTTAAACCTCATCGCAGCGATCTCTTCGAAATCCCGCTCTGTAATGAACTCATCCCTGTGCACCTTCAGGCGCTCTCTTGCCTTTTCAGGACCAAGCCGGGTACAGAGCCAGGTCTCATCCATTGCATCTGTTCCGCTGAAGAGGGCTTCACTCATCCATTTTTCGATCACCAGCCAGTTGCCGAGATTTACGCCTCTGATTTTTCCGTTCATACCATTCCTTTACATCCTGTTATTCGAGATGCGCGTTATAGTTGTCCGCATATTCGTTGACGCCTGCTTCGACCAGGGTGTCGACAAATTCCTGCCACTGGGCATCATCGTAGATATCTTTCTCGCCGGTTATGAATTCCGGAATAACGCGGGACGTGTAAGTTGTATACTCATTCAGCACATCAGCATTGAAGCTGCTCTCCTCATTGGTCAGCTGGGCTGTCAGCTCACCGCCGATCTGGCAGTCATTCGGATACATGCGGTACAGATCCATCATATGCTGATAATAGGGAAGATAACCGTTATCTATATTGGTTCTGTTCGTGAGGCCGTTGAATCGGCCGGGTGCAGTAGAACCGCCGATCTCATCGTTGGTCTTGACGATCGGATCTGCCAGGATCTTACCCTCCTCCGTGACAGAGTAAGCGCCGTTTTCGAGTCCCCAGTCCGTGTACATTTTTGCAGCTTCAGGAGCAACGGTCTTACATTCTTCTACCTGTTCTCCGGACAGTCCGTTTGTCAGTATGCAGGAGCCTTCAGGTCCGTAGAAATAATCGAGCATGGTGAACAGAGCCGGAAGGTCTTTATCCTCTGCCTTGTCTGTTACTACGATCTGAGCGCCCATGAGTCCCGTCGCATAGTAAATAAAAGGCTCAACGTTCTGATACTGTTCCTCTCCGTACTTGTCATTGATCGGAGTGGGTGCCGCAAAAACTACGATTCCGTTCAGAGGATTTTTCTCATCCCCGTCTTTCGGATCGAGATTTCCGCCTAGCTGGCTCGTCAGTCCGTACCAGGCGCCGACCTTGCCCGCGTAAACGGAACCCATATCGACCATAAAGAACATATCACTTGCGTGCTCATAGAAGGCCGGATTGGTCCATCCGTTCTTATACCACTCGCGCATAGCCTGCAGATAGGTACGGAATCCATCTGTAATGGCTCCGCAGATCACCTTGCCGGTATCGGGATCGATGTACCACATCGCGCCCGCGCCGAAGCCGGAGCTCATATCGCCGATGACGCCGTTGTCACCGGTGCCGTTTGCCGAATAGGCATAACCGTCTGTGACTCCCAGATCATCCAGCGCTGTCTGGAACAGTCCCAGCATCCACTCCCAGTCTGTGATCGTAATGGGATCG
>JAFTFD010000064.1 GCA_017449745.1 Lachnospiraceae bacterium | reverse complement strand
GTATATACGACAGAATTATGCGGACCGTATTTATCTTTCCGATCTTGCGAAGATCATGAATATGAATGAGCAGTATTTCTGCCGGTTCTTTAAGAAGCAGATCGGTGTCACGCCCATAGCGTATATAAATGAGTTTCGCATTCGACAGGCGGCCAGAACGCTGAACGAGCATCCGCAGGTCTCTATAGCGGAAGTTGCGTTAGAGTGCGGCTTTGGCAATATGGGACACTTTATCGAAGAGTTTAAGAAGCAGACCGGGGAGGCGCCGCTGGAATTCAGGAAAAAAGGCATCGCGGGAAATCCTTATGCCAGTTCCCTGGCGGAGATCTTTCAAAAGAATTGACAAGGACAGAAGAGCACAGGTTCGTCGCGTTTTGCGCAAGAATCTGTGCTCTTCTCTATTTTACCGCGAATAGCTGCCTGCAAGTCAAAATTCCGTAAAAAAAGGACAAAATGGCGGGGGACGTTTTTGGTTGCATATTGTATAACAGTAATCAATGAAAGTCACTGCGAAAGGCTGAGAAACAGGGCGTTTCCGGCAGTTCATTCGCGCAGCAGCACAGGCGTGTATTGAGATGCAGAAAATGCCTTTTGTTTGGAAAAGTCAAAAAATGTAATAGTGAGGCGGAAGAGATGGAAAAGCGGGCATGGTGGAAAGAAGCGGTTATATATCAGATCTATCCCAGAAGTTTTATGGACAGCAACGGGGACGGAGTCGGTGATCTTGAAGGAATCAGGCAGAAACTGCCCTATCTGGAGCAGCTGGGGATCGACGTGATCTGGCTCTCCCCTGTATATCAGTCGCCTAATGATGACAACGGTTATGATATTTCAGATTACAGAGATATTATGACGGAATTTGGAACCATGGCAGATTTTGACAGAATGCTGGAAGAAGCGCATGAGAGAGGGATCAGGATCGTAATGGATCTGGTCGTGAATCACACCTCTGATGAACACGCCTGGTTTATCGAAAGCCGCAAGTCAAAAGAGAATCCATACAGAGACTATTATATCTGGAAAGAGCCGAAAGACGGAAAGGAGCCGAATAACTGGGAGTCCAGTTTTTCGGGACCTGCCTGGGAACTGGATGAGGCGACAGGCATGTACTACCTGCATTGCTTTTCCAAAAAGCAGCCGGACCTCAACTGGGAGAATCCGAAGGTCCGCGATGAAGTATTTGACATGATGACCTGGTGGTGCGAGAAAGGAATCGACGGCTTTCGCATGGATGTCATCAGCATGATCTCCAAGGTGCAGAGCTTTCCGGACGGTGAGCTCAAAAAAGACGGTGTTTTCGGAGATATGTCGCCTTATGTCTGCAATGGTCCTCGTGTGCATGAATACCTGCAGGAAATGAACAGAAGGGTTCTGTCCCATTATGATCTGCTGACAGTAGGAGAGGCTGCGGGGGTGACCATCGACGAGGCAAAAAAATATGCCAATACCGATGGAACGGAATTAAACATGGTATTCCAGTTTGAGCATATGGATGCCCTTCAGCAGTCCGAGAGCGTGGTGGGCAAGTGGACGCTGGCAAAACCCAAAATGGAAACGGTCAGGGAGATCCTGAACCGCTGGCAGATAAGACTTGAGGGAAATGCCTGGAACAGCCTGTATCTGGATAATCACGACCAGCCAAGGGCAGTTTCCCGCTTCGGCAATGACGATCCGCAGTGGCGCGCTCTCTCCGCCAAGATGCTGGCGACCTGCCTGCATATGATGAAGGGGACTCCTTATATTTATCAGGGCGAAGAGCTCGGCATGACCAACATGCACTTTACGGACATCAGCGACTGCAGGGATATCGAGGAACTGAATGCCTACCACCAGTATGTAGAAGAATTCAAAATGGTCTCTGCGGAGACTATGCTGGCCTGCTTTGACAATGTGGCAAGGGACAATGCCCGGACTCCGATGCAGTGGGACGGAAGTGAGAACGCAGGCTTTACCGGCGGAACGCCCTGGATCGCGGTGAATCCCAATTATAAAGAGATCAATGCAGAGGCCGCACTGAAGGATCCGGAGTCCATATTCCACTACTATCAGAAACTGATCCGCCTGCGGCACGAGAATCCTGTGATCGTTTATGGTATTTTCAAGCCCCTGATGGAAGAGAGCAAAACAGTCTACGCCTACGAAAGGATCCTGGCGGAGGAAGGGAAAAAGCTGATCGTCGCATGCAACTGGACGATGGAAAAACAGCCCTGCGCGCTCTTTGATAATGTGGAGGGGGAAGAACTGATCTCCAACTATAAGGAGCATATTCCCGGAATGCTGCAGCCATACGAGGCGCGAGTCATGCTCAAGTTTTCAGAATAGGGCATAAGTGTTTGAAATGAAAATAAGATTACGAAAAATCAGACAATTTATAATTAAACGGGACAATTGATTGACAATGATGCGGGGTTAGTGTATCATAAAATCAACAAAAGGAAAGAGAAAACAAAAGACAAGGTTACAGATCAACAGGCAGTCATCATGAGGTACAGACCGATGGGAACGTAGAAACCTGAAAAGGTATCCAAAAAGACAAAGCAGCGTTAACCAGTCAGTACAGTCGAGGTACAGTCCAATGAGATAGGTAATTTCCAATCATGCAACCAGGGAATATACATCGAGGTACAGTCCAATGAGATAGTTAAGATTTCTACAGACCCAAATATTACCAAGGAGGTACGGTCCAACAAAAACTTAAGGTCCAAAGATCTATAACGCAGTATCAACCAGCACATGGAGGGTGGACCAATCATCTAGTTGATCTTAGCAGTATAACCTACAAATACCTGCATTCGAGTACACTTAAAAAATGGCAGACCAGCAGCAGATAATTTATCAGTACAAATGAACTGCACAGCAGGATCGCCGGTACGCACGTACGAGAGAAAAGACAGATGGAAAGAGAGCAGAGTCATAGAGAAATCACGAGAGGAGGAAAGTCCGTTGGATGTGATACTTAACTAGGGACACCGGTTTGACGAGAAAGAACCGATGTCCCTATCTTTGTGTGTTACTGAACGATCTCCGTCTCTTCCAGCATCTGCGTTTCCAGCTCGCTCTGCTCATGGCGGTTGTAGCGCGCCAGGATCTCATGGATCTTGGAGGTGGGAGTGGAGACATCCGAGACGGCGGTATCATGATTGAAGAAATCGATGATCGTCGCCATATATTTGCTCATATCCGCCACGGTGAACCAGGGACGGTTCTGCAGCTCCTCCGGCTGATAGGTCAGGTTCGTCGTGATGATCATATCAAAATCGCCCCGCTCATAAGCCTGATCAAAAATATCCAGTCCGTCTGTAAAGAGTCCGAACGTCGTGCACAGGAATACGTGGTTCGCGTGCATGGATTTGAGCTGTTTTGCGGTATCCAGGATCGAACCGCCCGAAGAGATCATGTCATCCATGACGATGACGTCTTTGCCCGCGAGGTCGGTGCCCAGGAATTCATGGGCGACGATCGGATTCTTGCCGCCTACGATGCGGGAATAGTCGCGGCGCTTGTAGAACATACCGGTGTCGGCATTGATCACGTTGGAAAAATAAACTGCTCTGTCGAGGGCTCCCTCATCCGGGCTGATGACCACAAAGTGCTCCTTGTCCAGAATGACATCCGGAAAGGCGTGCATGATCGCGCGCAGGAACTGATAAGGGGAGATGAAATTCTCAAAGTTAAAGCTCGGTACGACGTTCTGGATCCTGGGATCGTGCGCGTCGAAGGTGATGAAATTGTCGATTCCCATATCCACCAGCTCCTTGAGCATATTGGCTGCATCCAGGGATTCGCGCCCGGAGCGGTTGTGCTGGCGGCCCTCATACAGGAAGGGCATGATCACGGACAGGCGCGCTGCCTTGCCGTTGATCGCGGCGATGACGCGCTTTAAGTCCTGGAAGTGATCATCCGGGGACATGTGGTTGGTAAAATTATTCATCCGGTAAGTGAGGGAATAATTCATGACGTCCGTCAGGATGTAGATATCCTTGCCGCGGACGGAATCGAGAATAATGCCTTTTGCCTCGCCGGTGCCGTAGCGTACCAGCTGGGAACGGATGCGGTAATCCGGGCGGACATAATCCTCAAAAGCGGGATCATTTTTGACCATGTGGTCATAATTCTGGCGGAAGCTGACGAGGTAGTCGTTGACTTTCTCCCCCAGCTTTTCCGCGCTGGGAAGGACGATCAGTCCCATGGGTGCAAATGGAATCTTGCGTTCCAGCTGCTGATGAAGCTCGAGATCTGACATGTAAAACTCCTTGATTGTTATGTTCCTGGGATAATGGTATAATGAATGATTGTAACTGCTCCGGAAAAGCGGATCCCGGATCAGCAGACCGATAAAAAAATATAAAGGTCTCCCTGAACGGATTATATAATACAATAAAATGATGCTAAGGTCAAAAGGCATAAAAGCATGCCGTGTTTACACGGACAGGCTTTTATATCTTTTGACCGCCCGACACGAGCAAGGAGCAATTTGCTTTCATTTTAAAACAAATTAGCGGATTGCGAGTGTTCGGTACGAGCGCGGGAGCTGCTTCGCAGCGGAGCGATCGTGCAACATTTTAACTGGTTAATATAAAAAGACAAAAAATATCAG
>JAFTFD010000063.1 GCA_017449745.1 Lachnospiraceae bacterium | reverse complement strand
TCCGCAAATTTGCCTGTAAATACAAGCAAATTGCTCCTTGCTCATGTCGGGCGGTCAAAAGATAGAAAAGTCCGCTCGTGCAAGCACGGCATACTTTTCTGCCTTTTGACCTTAGCATCATCTTATTAAGAAATAACTTATATTGAAACATTCAATTTCGTATTATAGCATTCTAAATCCTGTTAGGCTATCACCGGATGTCAATACGGTGACGATAAAACCATCCAAAGAAGGCCACAGATCATAGCCGGATCTGCATGGGAATCGTTGACATTACAGGATTTTGCGATAGAATATATCTTGCGCAAAAATGTCCGGGAGCAAATGAGCCGGACAGCTACCATTCTGACAGGAAAGGCAGAGTACATATGAGATACAATTTCGCCAAAATCGAACCCAAGTGGCAGAAAAAGTGGGAAGAGGCCAACGCCTTCAAGGCTGTTGATTTTTCGGAGAAGCCCAAATTCTACGGACTGGTAGAATTTCCGTACCCCTCCGGTGCCGGCATGCACGTCGGCCACATCAAGGCTTATTCCAGCGTGGAAGTCATCTCCAGAAAACGCAGGATGCAGGGATACAACGTCCTGTTCCCGATCGGATTTGATTCCTTCGGTCTTCCGACAGAGAACTATGCCATCAAGACCAATACACATCCGCACATCATTACGGAGAAAAATATCGCTCATTTCACTGACCAGCTCAAGAGCGTAGGCTTTTCCTTTGACTGGTCCAGAGAGTTTGCGACGTCCCGTCCCGATTATTACAAGTGGACGCAGTGGATCTTCTTAAAGCTCTTTGAGAACGGCCTTGTTTTCCGCGCCAAGACCCTCGTCAACTATTGCCCGCACTGCAAGGTCGTCCTTTCCAACGAGGACTCCCAGGGCGGCAAGTGCGATATCTGCCACAGCGATGTCGTCCAGCTCCCCAAGGATGTCTGGTATCTGAGGATCACCGAGTACGCGGACAAGCTTCTCGACGGGCTCGATACCGTTGATTATCCCGAGAGCGTCAAGCAGCAGGAGGTCACCTGGATCGGCAGATCCTACGGCGCCTTTGTGAACTTTAAAGTCGCAGGAGAGGGCGTTGACGATACTCTGGAGATCTACACGACAAGGTGCGATACGCTTTACGGCGCAACATTCATGGTCGTGGCTCCCGAGCACCCAATATTGGATAAATATAAGGATAAGATCGCAAACTGGGATGCTGTCACCGCATACCGCGAAGAGTGCGCCAAGAAGACGGAATTCGAGCGCACACAGCTCGTCAAGGATAAGACCGGCGTCAAGATCGACGGCATCTGCTGCGTGAATCCGATCACAGGCAAAAATATCCCGATCTTCATCGCGGATTATGTCATGATGGGTTACGGAACCGGCGCGATCATGGCCGTTCCCGCACATGACCAGAGAGACTATGATTTCGCCAAGGCGTTCGGCGCTGAGATCATCGAGGTCATCAAGGGCGGAGACATCTCCAAAGAGGCCTACACAGGCGACGGCGAGATGGTCAACTCCGGCATCCTCAACGGCCTTACCAACAAGAAAGATTCCATCGCAAAGATGCTCGAGCATCTCGAGGAGATGGGCATCGGCCACAAGGGCGTCCAGTACAAGATGAAGGACTGGGCATTCAACCGCCAGCGCTACTGGGGTGAGCCGATCCCGCTGATCCACTGCCCGCAGTGCGGAACAGTGGGCGTTCCTTACGAGGATCTTCCTCTGGAGCTTCCGGATGTCGAGAACTTCGAGCCCGGCACAGACGGACAGAGCCCTCTGGCAAGGATCCCTTCCTTTGTCAACTGCACCTGCCCCAAGTGCGGCGGGCCGGCAAAGAGAGAGACCGATACCATGCCTCAGTGGGCAGGTTCTTCCTGGTATTTCCTTCGTTTTGCGGATCCGCACAACGACCAGGTTTTTGCCGATAAGAAAAAACTTGAATACTGGATGCCCGTCGACCAGTACAACGGCGGCATGGAGCATGTCACACGCCACATGCTGTACTCCAGATTCTGGCATCATTTCCTCTACGATATCGGAGAGGTAAATACACCGGAACCTTATGCAAAGAGAACCTATCAGGGACTCGTGCTCGGACCGGACGGCGACAAGATGAGCAAATCCAAGGGAAATGTCATCGATCCCGTCGAGATCGTCGATCAGTACGGCGCCGACACGCTTCGCACTTACGTCCTCTTTATGGGCGACTACGGCAGCGCCGCTCCCTGGAGCGATGAATCCGTCAAGGGCTGCAAGAGATTCCTTGAGAGAGTCGCCGGACTGACGGATCTGATGACTGCGGCATCGGAAGACCCCGAGATGGAGAGCAAGGTCCACAAGACGATTAAGAAAGTCGGTGCGGACATCGAGAGCATGAAGTTCAACACCGCGATCGCAGCGCTGATGACCCTGATCAATGATTTCTACAAAGCCGGCAGCATCACGAAATACGATCTGACTGTTTTCATCAAGCTCCTTTCTCCTTTTGCTCCTCATCTTACTGAGGAGATCTGGGAAGAGATCGGCGGAAATGAGAGCGGAGAGGACTTCCTTACACTTTCTGCATGGCCGGAGTATGATGAGGCCAAGACCGTAGATGCGACCGTCACGATCGGTGTACAGGTCAACGGAAAACTTCGCGGCTCTGTAAAAATACCGGCAGACTGCACCAAGGAAGAGGCTCTTGAAGCGGGCAAGGCAGATCCCAACGTGCAGAAATTCCTCAGCACAGGAACTCTTGTCAAAGAGATCTATGTGCCCGGCAAGATCCTGAACTTCGTTGTAAAGGGATAAGCCGATTCATTTTATCTGTCAAAGAGCTGTCTGCAAAACAGGCGGCTCTTATAAATTGAACAGGTTGTTTTAATCGGGTATTCATTATCATATTGAAAGAGGTGGAAAATGTTTCATTTAAAGGAAAAAGGAACCAACGTAAGGACAGAGGTCCTGGCAGGTATCACTACCTTCATGACCATGGCCTATATCCTGGCTGTCAACCCCGGGATCCTGAGCGCTTCCGGTATGGATACCGGCGCTGTTTTTACGGCGACGGCACTGGCTTCCGCCATCGCATCCTTCTGCATGGCTTTGTTCGCCAATATGCCTTTCGTTCTGTCCGCAGGACTTGGCCTGAACGCGTATTTTGCCTATACAGTCTGCAACATCATGGGCTACAGCTGGCAGCAGGCGCTGACCGCGATCTTTATTGAGGGCGTCATCTTTATCATTCTCTCGCTGACAAACGTGCGTGAGGCGATCTTCAATGCGATCCCGGCACAGATGAAGCTGGCTGTTTCCGTCGGTATCGGCCTGTTTATCTGCTTTATCGGCCTGCAGAATTCCCACATCGTCGTTGACGGTTCCACACTGGTCAGCCTGTACAGCCTTGAGAATTCCTTCCATACAGGAACCTTTAACTCAGAAGGTATCAGCGTCATCCTCACCATGATCGGCGTTGTCATCACGGCATACCTTATGTATAAAGGCATTAAGGGCGGTATCCTGATCGGTATGATCCTGATCTGGGTTATCGGCATTGCCCTTGAGCTCGCTGGTATCTATATTCCGAATCCGGAGCTTGGCTTCTACAGCCTGATTCCGGCTTCCATCGTTTCCATGCCCGCAAGCGTCGCACCGACGTTTATGAAGATCGACTTCTCCTTTATCAAGTCCGTCGATTTCTTCGTTGTCATGTTCGCTTTCCTGTTTGTCGATCTCTTTGACACACTGGGAACGATCATCGGCTGCGCTTCCAAGGCGGATATGCTGGATGAGGATGGCAAGCTGCCCGGCATCAAGGGTGCGCTCCTTGCTGACGCAGTAGGAACGACCGTTGGAGCTGTTCTCGGTACATCCACGATCACGACCTTCGTCGAGTCCTCCTCCGGTATCGCAGAGGGCGGCAGAACAGGCCTTACAGCGATCGTGTCCGGCCTGCTGTTTGTCCTGGCCCTTTTCTTCTCGCCGCTGTTCCTGACGATCCCTTCCTTTGCAACAGCCCCTGCGCTTATTATCGTAGGCTTTATGATGGTTCAGCAGGTCGTCAAGATCGATTGGGAAGACCTGCTCGAGTCCATTCCGGCATTCATCTGCATCATCAGCATGCCTTTCATGTATTCGATCTCTGAAGGTATTTCCTTCGGCGTTATCTCTTATGTGCTGCTGCATGTGATCACAGGCAAGTTCAAGAAGGTCTCTCCGCTGATGTATGTGCTGG
>JAFTFD010000062.1 GCA_017449745.1 Lachnospiraceae bacterium | reverse complement strand
GATGCTGCAAAACCAGCTGGCAAAGGGAAACAATGGTCTCACAAAAACCAAGTTCATCACTTTCGGAATCGAAGCGGATGGCATCAAAGCGGCCAAACCCCGGTTGGATCGCATTGAGATCGATTTGCTGAACAACTTCAAGCGCCTGGGCGTATCCGCTGCACCATTGGACGGAAAGGAACGGCTGAAGCTTCTGCACGACATGTTCCATATGGATTCGCAGGCAGCCTTCCATTTCGACTGGAAGTGGCTCAGCGCCACCGGTCTTTCCACCAAGGATTTCATCGCGCCCAGCAGCTTCGACTTTCGGGAGAAGCACTCTTTCGGCATGGGGGACAAGCAAGGCGAGGTCTCCTTCTTCTCCATCCTTGCCTCTGACCTGAACGACCGGGCGTTAGCGGATTTCCTTGCCATGGAATCCTCTCTTATCGTCAGTCTGCATATTCAGGCCATTGATCAGACAGCTGCCATCAAGAATGTGAAGCAAAAGATCACGGACCTGGATCGGATGAAGATTGAAGAACAGAAGAAGGCCGTTCGCTCCGGATATGATATGGACATCATCCCTTCGGATCTGGCCACCTATGGCGGGGAAGCAAAGAAGCTGCTGGAAGATCTCCAAAGCAGAAACGAGAGGATGTTCCTGATTACCTTCCTCGTGATGAACACTGCGGACAACCGGAAGCAGCTGAGCCTGAACGTGAAACAGGCGCAGAGCCTGGCGCAGCAGCACAACTGCCAGCTTATCCCCCTTGACTTCGAACAGGAAGACGGTATGGTTTCCTGCCTCCCGCTGGGGCTGAACCGGATCGCAATCCAGCGTGGTCTTACAACTTCCTCCACAGCGATCTTCGTGCCCTTCACGACGCAGGAACTGTTTCAGTCCCATGGCGAAGCCCTCTACTGCGGCCTCAACGCCCTGTCCAACAACATCATCATGGTGGACAGAAAACGGCTGAAGAATCCAAACGGCCTGATCCTCGGCACGCCGGGTTCCGGCAAGTCCTTCGCCGCCAAGCGGGAAATTGCCAACTGCTTTCTCATCACCCAGGACGACATCATCATCTGCGATCCGGAAGGCGAGTATTCCCCACTTGTGGAAATGCTGCAAGGCCAAGTGGTAAAGATCTCGCCTACCAGCACCAATTATATCAACCCCATGGACATCAACCTGAACTACAGCGAGGACGAGAATCCGCTCTCCCTCAAGTCCGACTTCATTCTCTCCCTGTGCGAACTCATCGTCGGCGGTCGGGATGGTCTGGAACCCATCGAAAAAACGGTCATTGACCGTGCTGTTCGCATTGTGTACCAACCCTATCTCAAGAATCCTTCCCCGGAAACCGTTCCGGTTCTTCAGGATTTGTACGACGCCCTCCTGGCGATGGATGAAAAGGAGGCCCACAGGGTTGCAACGGCGCTTGAAATGTACGTCACCGGCAGCCTGAACGTTTTCAACCATCGTACCAATGTGGATGTGCAGAACCGGCTCATCTGTTACGACATCAAGGAGCTTGGTAAAACGCTGAAAAAGCTGGGTATGCTCATCGTGCAGGATCAGGTCTGGGGCCGCGTCACTGCCAACCGGGCAGAAGGCAAATCCACCCGGTACTACATGGATGAGTTTCATCTCCTTCTGAAGGAAGAGCAGACCGCTGCCTACAGCGTGGAAATCTGGAAGCGATTCCGCAAGTGGGGCGGCATTCCGACAGGCATCACGCAAAACGTGAAAGACCTGCTGGCCAGTCAGGAAATCGAAAACATCTTCGAGAACAGCGACTACATCGTCATGCTGAATCAAGCGGCAGGCGACCGGGAAATTCTCGCAAAGAAGTTGGGCATTTCCCCGCATCAGCTTTCTTATGTGACCGGCAGCGGCGAGGGCGAAGGCCTGCTGTTCTACGGCAACGTGATTCTTCCTTTCCAGGATCGGTTCCCGAAGAATACGAAGCTCTATCAGGTATTGACCACCAAGCCCGGGGAAGTCCGGGGAACCGCGTAAAGAGGTGAAGGAGTATGGAAGATCATAACCGGGGTTCTCCCCGGCTTTTCTTTGAAGAGGACGATCCAATCCGCGAAACAGAGAAGCTGGCATCAAAATCGGATCAGAAAAAGAATGCTGTTCGTAAAAGGATGCGGGAAAGCGTTGTGCCTGCTACGGATAACGAAGCTGGTTTTCATGTCGGCAACAGCATGAAGAATGATGACGCTCCGCACATCCCTGAATCCAAAGCAGAACGAATCCATGCAGCTCCGGCGAAATCAAATCCTGCGGAAACTGTAAAAAAGGCTGAACAGAGGAAGCAAACCCGTATCCGATTTGAAGAACAGAAGCCGAAAGCGCCTTCCAAGCTGCGGCACATCGAATCTGTGACCGATCAGGTGCGTTCGGAAATCCGGCAGCGAATCACCGAAGCCAATGAGGACGACAATACGGCGGTTACCGCTGTGCTGGACAGCGAACAGGCTGTGAACATCGCTTTGCAAGAGGGAGAGCACGCATACCGTACTCACAAACTGCGACAGGCGCGACACCAGGAAAAAGCAATAAACCAGTCGCGGATAAATCTTTCTGCGCCGGAAACGGTTCAGGAGGTCCGGCAGCCGGTTTTCTCCAGCAACCCGCTTTCCCGCTGGCAGCAGAAACGTGCCATCCGAAGGGAATATGCTGCTGTGAAAACCGGCACAGCTTCTTCTTATCAGCAAACGGTAAAATCCGCAGGGCAGACATTCCGGAAGACAGAAGAAACCGCCAAAGGGGTTCTTGAAGCGCTCCGAGAACGGCCTAAGGG
>JAFTFD010000061.1 GCA_017449745.1 Lachnospiraceae bacterium | reverse complement strand
TGAAGAACGGCACCGCCATCAGGGAGAAGGAGCTGATGCCCTTGACCATCTGCTGGCAGAGTGTTGCAAGTGAGAGTCCCTGATATCCCAGGCACAGGAGCGTTGAGATCGCGACGGAATAGGCGATCGGGAAGCGCAGCAGCACCATGATCAGGAACGAAGCAAGCAGTATAGCGATCGCAGTTGAATTGACAGCCATTACTGTTCCTCCTTTCTGCCGAAGAATCTCTCGATATCAATGACGATCCTCTCGATCTCAAAAAAGATCATGGCAACGCCTGCCAGCGGGATCGGGAAATACTGCCAGAACTTGGACAGCCAGGGCATGGAAATGTAGGTTCCCTTTGCGCCGATGCCGCTTGCATACTGCCAGCCAATGACCAGCATGACTACTGCCAGAGCAAGGACAGCGAGGTCAGCGAGCAGATCCAGGGCAATGACCATTTTCTCTGGAAGGTAGCGGTCAAACGCCGTCATGCGGATATGCGCATTTTTCTTGATAGCCAGAGCCGCAGAAAGAACGGCCATATAGGACATCAGAGTAAGGATCAGTTCCTCGCCCCAGTTCGGTGCGGGGATGACCTTGATATAACGGGCAAGAACGATCCAGCTGGTGATCAGAATATCGGCAACCAGCAGGAGTTTGCAGATCAGCATGAACACCGCATAAACGAAGTTATAAAGCGGCTCGATTTTTCTCAGTTTCAGAAATATAGCCGGCATGAAAACCCCCTTTCGAAGAAAAATGCTCCGGACGAGGCCGGAGCACTTTAGATCAGCCTGATATCAAATTAGTTTGCAAGGTCAAGAAGCTGCTGATAAACCTCAGCAAGTTCGCCGGCTGCATACTCGTCTGCGATGGGCTTGCAGGCTGCCTGCCACTCTGACTTGTCTTCGATCTCGATGACGTTGATTCCCTGAGCCTTCAGCTCATCAAGAACCTCGTTCTCTCTCTGCTCGGAAACTTCACGGCAGTAATCAGATGCTGCTTTACCAGCCTCCATGAGGATGTTCTGCTGCTCTTCTGTCAGCTTCTCCCATGCCGCGTCAGAGATGATGGTCATCATAGCGCCCAGTGTGTGGCCGTCCATTGTCAGGTTCGGGCCGACCTCCTGGAAGCTGTTTCCTGCATAGTTGACTGTCGGCTGCTCAGCGCCGTCGATCGTGCCATTCTGCATGGAGGAGTAGATCTCGCTCATGGAAACAGGAGAAGGTGTTGCGCCCAGACTCTGCACCATGGCTGTCATGATCGGGTCATTGGAGACGCGGATCTTCATGCCCTTCATATCTGCAGGGGATGTGATCGGCTTGGACTCTACTGTAAAGAAGTGACGGAAGCCCTCCTCACCGAAATACAGGCCGCGGACGCCAAGGCCGAGCTCTTCAGACTCGTTCAGGAACTCCTGGCCGAGCTCGCTGTTTGCGAATGCCCAGTAGTGATCTCTGTTCTGGAATGTGTAAGGCAGGGAAAGAAGAACGGACTTCTTTGTGCCATAGGATGTCAGAGCGAATGCGGAGATACGGCAGATATCAACCGTGCCTGTGCCGCCCAGCATACCGTCAAGGACGTCTGCCTCAACACCGAGGACACCGCCGCCCTGCAGGTCGATGATGATGGAACCGCCGGAGAGCTCTTCTACCTTCTCTTTGAACTTGAGGTCCATAGCGCCGCAGACTGTGCCGTCAAGCGGGTTGACCTCTGCCATGGTCAGTGTGATCGCGTCAGCTGCAGGAGCTGCTGCCTCAGCAGGAGCTGCCTCTTCTGCGGGAGCTGCCTCAGCCTCAGCTGCAGGTGCCTCTGCTGCGGGCTCGCTGGTTGTGGATGCAGGTGCGCCGGAAAGGCCGCAGCCTGCGAGTACGGATGCTGCAAGGATCGTGCTGAGAACAGCACTGATGAGTTTCTTCTTCATTATGAAGTCCTCCCTGAAATTGTGCGTTACATATTTCCGCTGTATCACGATGATCTTTATGAAATTCGCCTGCGGCGGAAATATATAAATGAATTGAGTAACTGTTTTCTGTAGCAGCATTTTTGCTACAAGCTTATTATAAAAAAACAGCTATAGTAAAAATATAGGAATATTTTTTGATGGACTGGTAAATTTTTGTTCTCGTTGCTATTAATGTACAGAAATATGCTAAACTATTTATGCATGTTTCACAGATGATATCCAGGTACGAGGAGGAAGCAGACCATGCCAACCGCTAATATCCTTATCTGCATTCTGGCCCTGCTGGTAGGCGTGCTCATCGGTGAGCGTTACCGCAAGTGGAAGCATAAGGATGACGACAAATAAGTATCAAATGCATCGACGAAAGATATATGCAATGATTCAACTATCGATAAGGAGGAATCTATGAAAAACGACAGATGGGTATATTACAAAGATATCGTTCCCGAGGATCAGGGCAACGGTGTCGTGAGACGTGTCCTCGCCTACTCTGACGATGTCATGTGCGTCGAGAACCGCTTCGAGAAAGGTGCCGTCGGCGCTCTGCACCATCATCCGCACACGCAGATCACCTATGTAGTCAGCGGCCGCTTTATGTTTGAGATTGACGGTGAAAAACACGAAGTGAAAGCCGGCGATACGCTGCTTAAGACCGACGGCGTCGAACACGGCTGCGTCTGCCTGGAGGAAGGGATCCTTCTGGACATTTTCAGCCCTTACCGCGAAGACTTCGTTAAGGACTAATGAGACACGGTGAAAGGGAGACAGGGGACGGTTCTCTGTCTCCTATATATGTATATGTCAGATGATATTCAAAAGAAGGCAGACGGTCTGCCCGGGAGATTCGCGCCACAGCGGCAGCGTTCCCGGGCAGACCATCTGCCTTCTTTTTGCAAAAAAACTAATACCAGGAGACAGAGAACCGTCCCCTGTCTCCGTGACTCACTTTTCCTGCTTCTTGGCCTCGAGGTAATCGTTCAGCTCGGAGTTGAGGATGTCCGTGATGAACATATGCCCGGGTGCGTGGGTGATGACGATCGGAGGTTTCGCGTTCTCGACCGCCGCCTGCGGTGTGACGCCGCAAGGCCAGAATACGCAGACCTCACCGGGGTAGATATCGACAGCCTCGCCGTAGTCCGGTTTCATAGGATCTGCTACGCCGACTTCTGCGGGATCGCCCATGCAGACGGGCGCGCCGTGGACGTTCGGCATTTTGACAGTGATGTCGTACGCTTTCCTGGCGTTCTCCGGAGTCATCGGGCGCATGGAGCAGACCATGGGACCATAGAACGGGCCTGCCTTTTTCGTCTGAATATTCGTTTTGAACATCGGAACATTACGGCCTTGTGTGATATGACGGACATCGATGCCTTCTTTGATCAGCGCTTCTTCGAAGGAGAAGGAGCATCCGATCAGGAATCCGACATATCCCTCTTTCCAATACTCCGAAGCATCTGTGAGTTCTTTGGTGAAAACACCGTTCTCATAAATGCGGTATCTGGGGATATCGGTGCAGATATTTGCCCCTTCGCCCATGGCATGTGTAATGGGAGTGTCGCGCACGATCTCCAGGATCGGGCAGGGGAACGGATTGAGCCTTGCGTATTCCTCAAAATCCGCTGCATACTCAGGCGGCAGAATGACCAGGTTGGCCTGGGCATAGCCTGTGCACATTCCGGCTGTCGGGAAGTCGATCTCGCCCTTGCGGATCAGTTCACGGACTTCCGACGGTTTCATGTTGACATAGGGGGTAATATCAAATGCCATAGTATCTCCTCCATTCAGCGTTGCGATAGTTTTTGCTTTTACAGTTACACAGCTATTTTAGCATCTATCAGAAGATTTATGGCGAAGAATTTGCTGATCTAAAATATATAAAGGCAGAGTCTTACCGGTCACAAAACTCCCGTACCCGGTCATAAAAATCCTTAGCTTCTTCAAAAGCCCCGTGCCCCAGGCCTTCATATACATACAGCTCACTTCCTGCGATCGCCTTGTTTAATTCGGCTGCAGCGTCATTTCCGACGGTATGGTCATCGCTGCCCGCAATGATCAGTGTCGGACAGCTGATTTTTGATAATTCATCGCGGCAATCAAATTCCAGGATCGCACAGGCGTTTTTCAGAAACCGGTCATAAGTCCTGGGCTTTGTAAATTTCGCGATGAGAGGAAAATACTTCCTGTTCTTCTGAAGATATTTTTCCGAGTACATCTTTTCAGCGGTATCGATCATCAGCGAGGTGTGATTGCCCCGCCTGACCATATCGATCCAGCCTGAAACAGCATCCTTTACAACAGCATTAGCATCCGGAGCGGTGACGGCAAGGATCAGCTTTTTCACCATTTCCGGATGGTCTATTGCCATATACTGGGCGATCATGCCGCCCTGAGAGACGCCAAGAAGATATGCCTGGCTGATCCCGAGGTCTTTCATGGCCAGGATCTGGTCATGCGCCATATCCCGGATCGAATATCCTTCCGGCATCTCGTTTTTCCGGCTGAACATATATACCGTATAGTCCCGGGAAAATTTTCTGTAAGATGTCGACAGGATCAGCGCTTTCCCTTTTACTGTTGCCAGTCCGTCAGATAATCCCGGCAGGACGACCAGCTTCTTTTCTCCGGTGCCGAAGGAAACATAGTACATGTCCGTATCGCCTATCGTTACGCTACCATTCTTCCACATGGCTCCCCCTATAAACGGTCTGCATCATCAGGTTCTTCTTCCAGGCGATTTCTGTATATCATAAATGCATTAAACATATTTATGATATTGGGGTCAAAAGGTGAAATGATGCCGGATTGCTCCGCTGCATAGCAGCTCCCGCAATCCTCTCCGAGCATTCGCAATCCGCAAATTTGCCTGTAAATACAAGCAAATTGCTCCTTGCTCATGTCGGGCGGTC